>CAZBUT010000001.1:0-17450 GCA_964495165.1 uncultured Muribaculaceae bacterium
AAAATTAAAAATTGGTTTTGTATTGATTTTTGCGACTGCAAAGTTAACAATTATTTTTCATTCGGCAAAAATAATTCAACAAATGTATTTTCTGCCTCACGCAATGATTCTATCTTTCCTATGTCATGCCATGTGTAAGCAACAGAAGGCTGATATCCAACAATCCTCTGTTCTTTACAACTGTCTATATAAAAATTGATAATTGAAAATTTAGCTTCATCGCTATACATCTGTAACCGGTCAAATACCGTTGGAGAGATAACATGCACCCCGCCAAAAGCCAATAACCGACAGCTCTGGTCAATACACAAATCAGCCGGTTTGATCTCCGATGTTTTCACATTGGTCCAGCCTTTCATTAAATCGTCACTGCCAAATACCAAATAACGGGCGGTATCCCTGCCGGCAACAAGGAGCGTTGCATCGGCATGTAACGCTTTGTGACGTTCAATAATATCTGTAAGATTTAAGTCTGTAAGGATGTCGGCATTATGTATTAAAACCGGATCTTCTCCGTCAAGCCATTTGCGAGCTTTCAATATTCCGCCTCCGGTATCTAACAGTTGTTCGCGTTCATCACTTATATGAATTGTTACTCCGAAATTATTTTTTGATTTTAGAAAATCGATAATTTGCCCACCAAAGTGATGCACATTAACAACAATCTCATTAAATCCATAATAAATAAGGTTGCGTATGACCCTTTCAAGCATTGTAACACCGCCAACCTCGACAAGTGCTTTCGGCTTATTGTCGGTCAGTGGACGCAACCGCGTTCCGAGACCGGCGGCAAAAACTATTGCTTTCATTCCTTGTGAGCTGTTAATGTTTTGCCTTAAATGTTTGTTCAATATTTTGCTCGCGGTGCACAAGCTCAACCTTGACATTAAATTTTTTATTCAAATGCTCAGCCATGTGCTGGGCACAATACACCGATCTATGCTGACCGCCGGTACAACCAAAGCACACCATGAGATTGGAAAATCCACGTTCAACATATCTTTTTACCGATGCATCGACAAGAGAATATGCATGATCCAAAAAATCAATGATTTCACCGTCGTCCTCAAGAAATTTTATTACTTGCTTGTCAAGACCGGTAAACGGTTTGTATCTTTCATATTTGCCGGGGTTATTCACAGCTCGACAATCAAAAACATATCCGCCACCATTGCCTGTTGTGTCATTTGGAATGCCCTTTTTATAAGCAAAACTCATAACCTTAACAGTCAGAGAGCGTTTTTGCAGATCATCACTGAATTGCTTAAGATTTACCAATTCGTGCAACAGTTCGCTCAGATAGGGATATTCGGGATATGGTTTTTCAAGCAGTTTGCGTAAATTTTCTATTGCATACGGAACACTCTGAATGAAGTGCGGTTTCTTCTCGAAATAGCCACGGAAACCATACGCTCCAAGCACCTGCAAAGTACGAAACAGCACAAAATGTCGCAATTGTTCATGGAAATATTGCTCATCTACAGGTATATACTTACGCAAAGCATCGATATATTCATCAATCAGTTCGTAACGCAAACTATCGGGAAGATTGGCCTTTGCTTGCCAGAGAAACGAAGCCACATCATAATAAAACGGTCCCTTACGCCCACCTTGGAAATCAATGAGCCAAGGTTGTCCGTCTTTAATAATCACATTGCGAGACTGAAAATCGCGATACATAAACGTGCTTGACTGACTGCGCATTAACACCTCGACCATTGCCTGAAAATCATTTTCAAGCCGGTCTTCCAAAAATTCAAGACCCGTGGCTTTCAGAAAACAATATTTGAAATAATTCAAATCCCACATAATAGTACGGGCATCAAACTCCGGTAATGGATAACAAACGCCGAAATCAAGTCCTACGGCACCGGCAAACTGCACATCGGGCAGCAAGCGCATTGTCTTTATCAACAACTGACGTTCTTCGTCGCTGAATACACTCGTCGCCCTACCCTTTTCTATCGCATTAAAAAGCAATGTATCGCCCAAGTCTTGCTGTATATAAGCCATTTCATCATCGGCACTGGCAAGGACTTCAGGCACAGGTAAACCTCGGTCGGCAAAATGACGGGCAAGATAAAGAAAAGCGCGGTTTTCTTCAACACACGTACCAAGCACGCCAACAAGCGAACGTACCCCATCGAGACGGAAATATCGTCTGTTTGATCCCGATGAAGGCATTTCTGATACAGATTGAGGCTCTACTCCGGTAACTTGTTTATATAATCGGCTCAATATATTTGTCTCCATAACAATTCTTATTTTCTGCAAAATTAGCAATAAAACTCCACAATTCACAATAGCATACACCTATTAACAACATATTTTCCAATTTTTATTTGACAAAAAAGCCAATAAAGCGTTATGATATATGCACAAAAATTCGTACCTTTGCATGTTTAATTCTTGGTAAACAGAAGATGAGACAATTAAAAATTACCAAATCAATCACCAATCGCGAGAGTGCGTCGCTCGATAAATACTTGCAAGAGATTGGGCGTGAAGACCTTATCACCGTAGAGGAGGAGGTTGAACTCGCTCAACGCATCAAGCAAGGCGACCAAGCCGCACTCGAAAAACTTACACGTGCCAATCTGCGTTTCGTTGTATCAGTAGCAAAACAGTATCAAAATCAGGGACTAAGCCTCCCAGACTTGATCAACGAAGGAAATCTTGGCTTGATTAAAGCGGCACAGAAGTTTGACGAGACACGCGGTTTCAAATTCATCTCCTATGCAGTGTGGTGGATACGTCAGTCTATTCTTCAAGCTCTTGCTGAGCAATCACGCATCGTGCGTCTTCCCCTCAACCAGGTAGGTTCACTCAACAAGATAGGAAAAGCCCTATCAAAATTTGAGCAGGAAAATGAACGCCGTCCGTCGCCCGAAGAACTTGCAGAGCAACTTGACGTACCAGTAGAAAAAATCGCCGACACATTAAAAGTTTCAGGTCGCCACATTTCGGTTGATGCTCCTTTTGTTGAAGGCGAAGACAACAGCCTTCTCGATGTCCTCACCAACGACGATTCGCCAATGGCCGACTCCGGGTTGACACAGGAATCACTTTCAAAAGAGGTTGACCGTGCATTGCGCCAATTGCATGAACGCGAACGCGAGATATTGAAGATGTTTTTCGGTATCGGCTGTCAAGAGATGACACTTGAAGAGATTGGAGCAAAATTTGACCTCACACGCGAACGTGTGCGTCAGATCAAAGAAAAGGCAATCCGCCGTCTCAAAGGGCAGAAAAGCCGACTTCTTAAGACATATTTAGGCTCATAACATTACCGAGCATAGAAGCGTAACATAGGAACCCCACCAAAGAGTTCCTATGTTTTTTTATTGTTTTCGGGTTAAGATAACGTTTTTGCCACATGGCATGTGAATCGAATCATACTCAAGAGGAACTGAAGCGGTAACATGATATACAGTCCTTTGCCTATCGAGCGGAACATACAGGGATATTTGCCCGATATCATCGGCAACGGCATCGATACCGGCCACTGAAACCGAAACTCCGGGAAGACGCTTTTCGGCAACATAATCCCATATTCCGAATTTCACATCACCAAACACGTGATTGTCTCTCTTAATATCTATTATCATATTTTCAGCGAGAACCACCGTTGTGTCAACGTCACAGTAATTCCGGCATTGTACGGTCAAATGCACTTCGCTGCCGATAAAACGATGTGGTACATTGGGAAACGAGACCTTATCATAAACATTTGAAATCGTATCACATTTTGTCTCATTGTCAAGCATCATTGTCACTATTGCTTATTTCATCGGTGGCAAATAACGATTAGGCGTATTCGTTTCGTAGAGAGTCACCGAGACATCAACCGGGCGGTTTACCCACCATGTGCCAATCAACAAAGCCAGCACTGTCAATACCCCTACTATCCATGCAATGAACCGTCCCACAAGACGGCGACGGTGGCGTTGCCATATATCGTCAAACTCCACACCAAGCAACTTCGATATCAACTGCATATAAGCCCGCTCTCTGTTGAGCCACGGCCAACGGTAGATTTTCTCATGAACATTTGCTCCGAGTATTTCGGGCAGACCAAGAGTATCTACTACCTTATTGAAGCACTCTGTCTCCTCATTTCCACTATGCGGGATACCGTCAACAATAAAGAAATGTATATTTTTAGCACGACCGAGACTATGGAAATATTCAATTTCTTTGCCCACCCACTCCGATTTTGCCGAATTGGGAGAACAAATCACAATAAGATTTCGCGATGCACGCAACCGGGCTTTTAATTCTTCATCAAGCTCTCCGGGCTGGATATCGGTAGGTGCAAAAAACGGGATCCAACGGTCGACGTTTCCACCCGCGTTCGCGACACAGCGTTGCCGGCATACGGTAATGCTCCAACTTGCGCTGTACCCGTTTGCCCCACTCCGTATCACGCGAGTTATAACTTATAAACGCAAAAATTTATATCTCTGCTCCATTATTCAGTTTATTATTGTTTTGACATTTTATCCTTTATTTCCATAATCAGTTGCTCGAGAGCCTGAGCCAACTCTCTATTTTCCAGCCGAGTTGCGATATTTAACGCTTTCTCACAGTTTTCTAATGCTTTGACATATCCTTGAAAATAATAGGACAGTCCGATATTAGCATAGATTACAGCAACATCGGTGTGCGTTTCGCCTAATACCGCCAAGCGAATTTGCAATGATTTATCAATATTTTCCAACGCCTGAGAATACTGCCCTTGAACACGCCATAAAATCAATCCAATATTATTATAGCATGTGGCAACTTTGGAGGCTATTTCGCCATATTGCAATAGAGACTGACGTAACGCCAATTCAAAAAAGAACATTGCGCGAGAATAATCAGCTTTATATACCCTCAAAAACCGTCCGGCATCTATCTGCCAATCGACATTTGTGGAATCTAAAGAGGCTCGGGTTTCATAGTAATATGCTACCGAATCGTTTTGATATTGCATTTTAAACGACTCGGCTTTTTGCTCACAAAATTGCGCTAAGTCATTTAACATGAACTGCTCATAGGCTTCGCTTTTGTCGAGATTCTCTTTGCGACGGGCAAGTTCGTCCCGTTCCTGCTTGTTTGCCGACTGCAACCGACGATAAGACTCGATATCAGTATTGAGATCTCCTTTTGTTCTCAATAGGGAATCGGCTTTGGTCAGTTCGCCATTGAGGATATACGAGCTGAAAAGACGATTGAATTCATCTATTTGGTCATAGTCGATGCGCGAATACCGCTCGGCCATGTCGCTGATAAGTTTTTCATTGTTTTCTTGATCGGAATAAAGTTTTTGCAATGCCTGACGATACTCATCTTGGGTTATCTTGTTTTGAGCCTTTAAATCCTCAATCTCATCTTCGCGCTGTTGCAATTGTCGTTGCAACGTGCGTCTTATCTTGCGTTCATTGGCAAGACGGTCATCAGCCTGTTGGGTCGGGGTATCGAGCACAAGCACCAGGTCATTTGCCGAATAACTGTAAGATTTTGACAATATATCGGGGTCGGACACTATATAACCCTGTTTCTTGATATTTTGAAGATAATACTTGCCGGAAACCGACAAAGTAAAATCCCCTTGGCTATCGCTGACCGTACTGTTTCCACCTTTAAGCACCACGGTCGCCCCCGACAGGCGCGTGCCGGCAATCACTGATCCGTCATCGGCAAGACGTCCTCGGGTCTTAACATAACACCATTCTGTTGCTGAGCAAACGAGTCTATAGGCAACGACAATATAACTAAAAACAGAAACGCTGTTTTCATCAGCCGGGCAATACAAGTCAAGACACATGTTTTCATTGGTGATCGGTTTTATTTAGAATATTCAAACATCTTCATAATGCAAAGTTAATAATTAATACCAAATAAGCCACACAACACCCGAGTGATGTCGGGCTTTGTTTAATTTTGTATAACGTCGGCAGGTTATGACTTGTATTTATGGGTGGGGATTGTTAACTTTGCGGAATAAAACAATCGGAACATGAACAGAATCATTCTCACTATAATTGCCATAACGGCTACCATGACGGTTTATGCTGCATCGCTGACATTCATAGGAAACAGCAAAAAGGTCATAACCGAAAAGCCTGAAGCCTCAACCGGACTTGACGAAATCTATGTGCTTTACAATCTCAACGGAGTTACTGCCCAATACAAAGCAACGTCGGCATCGACAGCAGTGACATGGTATCGATTCAGCAACTTGGGAGGGGGATATGCCGAGGCGGTCAACAACGTAGTCAAACAGGGCAATATATATACATTGCAACAGGTGGAACCCGACATGGGTTATATCATCGATGAGGGAACCACGCGCCACTATTATTGGGTTGTTGATTACTCAAAACATTACTTGGATATCGATGACCTGAATTTTGCTCCGGAGCAAGAATGCGATGTAGTGACTATCAATCCCGTCGGATATGGCGACGCTATAAAATATTACACAATAAACGGGCAGGCAAAAGATCTTGACCGCGGAATCACGCTATCTTACAACACTTTGGAATACAATGCCGATGCCGAACTTTACAACCAGATAGAAATATCGGAATCTTTTCAATATCTGCCTGAAACAATGCGAGCGCAAGCGCCATTGTGCGACACTCAATTCACTATAACAGGCGACCGTTTTCTCCTTGCATGGGGCGAAGGCGTAGCCATAACAAGCGACTTATACAAAACAAATGCTGTTGCCGCTGAAACGACTGCGGCACAGACTCTGCGCGAAAACGACAACGAGAAAAAAGACGATGCTACACTCGGAGGTTCTGCACCTGCCGAAATCGAGTTTAATGCGGTGTGCAGCGATGCCGTGATATACAAGGAATGGCAATTTTCAACTGATGCCGATTTTGAAAACATAACATTCCGCATGAACGAAGAACGTTTTACCCACACTTTCAGAGAACAAGGCACCACCTATGTAAGATTCATGGCCAGCAACGAAGCCGGTACATGCGACTATTATAGCGCAACCTATGAAGTGTTTATCGGAGAATCGAGCCTCGATTGTCCCAACGCTTTTTCGCCTGACGCAACCGAGGGCATTAACGACGAATGGAAAGTGAGCTACAAATCAATCATATCATTTGAATGCCACATCTTCAACCGTTGGGGCATAAAAGTAGCTGAAATGAACGACCCGTCACAAGGCTGGGACGGCAAGCACAACGGGAAATATGTCCCCGCAGGTGTATATTACTACGTGATAAAAGCCGAAGGTGCCGACGGACGAAAATACAATCTCAAAGGAGACATCAATATTATCAAATATACATATAAAGGATCTTCATCAACGACAACAGAATGAAAGCAAACAGAATAATAGCGATAGCGACAGCTTCAATCATAGCCTTGTCGGCAGTCAATGCTACAAACACACACGATGCAGTGTTTTCGCAAGTAGAAAACCCGGAGATTCCCGTGCAAATAGAATTTGCAGGGCAAACAATTTCATTTGACAGAATAGATATGTATGAACGGCTCGACCGCGAATTGACATCGATGATATATACCCATGGCACGACGCTGTTACTGCTTAAACGGGCCAACAAATATTTTCCCGTACTCGCCCCGATTTTAAAGAAACATGGCGTGCCGCTCGACATTCTGTATCTTGCATGTATAGAAAGCACTCTCAACATAAGAGCTTACTCGCCGGCAAAAGCTGCCGGTCTGTGGCAATTCATCTCATCGACAGGCAAACAATACGGGCTTGAGATAAACGAGTATGTCGACGAACGTTACCACATAGAAAAAGCGACCGATGCGGCTTGTCGTTACCTAAAAAAAGCATATGCCGAATATGGGAACTGGGAAACCGTAATGGCATCATACAATGCCGGAAGAGTCGGGATATCAAAACGCCTTGACTCACAGCTTGCCACATCATCTTTTGACCTGCATCTTGTTGATGAAACGTCGAGATATGTATTCCGCATCATAGCAGCCAAACTCATCATGGAAAATCCGGCTAAATATGGCTTCCGCTTGTCAAGTGACCAGCTATACCAACCGGTGGAATACAAAACAGTTGAAGTCACCGGTTCGGTCGATGATTGGGCGGCATGGGCAAAGAAACAGGGAATAACATACGCACAATTGCGTGAGCACAACCCGTGGATAAGGTCAAGCAAACTCGTCAACACAACGACAAAGAAACGCACAGCAAAAACTTATCAGGTGAAAATTCCATTAAAAAAATCATTATACCGCTCCACAATGAAAAAAACAGTGTATAATGAAAATTGGGTGGTTAAATGAACAACACAATCGATAATAAGGATAAAGACACCCGACCGGCCGATGCTGTTACCGTCATCGGAGCGAGAGTACACAATCTCAAAAACATAGATGTCACGATTCCACACAACAAGCTGACGGTAATAACCGGGCTGAGCGGAAGCGGTAAATCATCTTTGGCATTTGATACAATATTCGCTGAAGGACAACGCCGGTATATAGAAACATTTTCTTCTTATGCAAGAAACATGCTCGGGAATTTGGAACGCCCCGATGTGGATTATATATCAGGTTTAAGCCCCGTTATTGCAATCGAGCAGAAAACCGTCAACAAAAATCCTCGAAGCACTATAGGCACAACGACCGAAATTTATGATTATCTGCGTCTGCTGTATGCACGCATAGGCGAAGCACGAAGTTATATTTCAGGGCTACCAATGGTTAAATACACAGAGGAAAAGATAGTTAAACTTATTCTTGAAAAATACAATGGACGCAAGATATACATTTTGTCGCCACTTGTAAAGAATCGCAAAGGTCATTATAAGGAACTGTTTGAGCAACTGCGCAAAAAAGGGTATTTAAACGTGCGCGTCGATGGAGAACTGAGAGAAATCACATTTGGCATGAAACTTGACCGCTACAAAAACCATTCGATCGAACTGGTGATCGACCGGCTAAAAGTAGCCGACAAAGATGAGTCAAGATTGTCGGACACGGTGAGAGATGCGTTAAAACAAGGTAGCAAACAGCTTGTAATATATGATGTGGAAGATGAAAACATCGGACACTACAGCCAAATGTTAATGGATCCGGCAAGCGGTATATCTTACCGTGAACCCGCACCTCACAATTTTTCATTCAATTCGCCTCAAGGTGCTTGCCCATGTTGCAAAGGATTGGGATTTGTCAATATTGTTGACCGGTCAAAAATCATTCCCGATGACTCGTTGTCGATATATGACGGCGGTATAATCGCTCTCGGAAAATATAAAAATTCAATGATTTTCTGGCAAATATCTGCAATATGCGAGAAATACGGGCATACGATAAAAACACCCATAAAAGAATTAAGCGAAGAAGCCATAAATGATATTCTCAACGGCACAAATGAACGTTTGGCAATAAAAAACGAAACACTGAGCACATCAAATTATTTTATGACCTATGAAGGGTTGATAAAATACATTGAATTGCAACAGAGCGATGATGCAACCTCAGCTGCACAAAAATGGAGCGGTCAGTTTTTCTCGCGTGCCACATGTCCTGAATGTAACAGCGACAGACTCAACAAAGAGGCACTGCATTTCTTTATAGGAGAGTACAATATTGCCGACCTTGCGCGCATGGATATTTCAGACCTGCACCAATGGGCAATATCGGCAGAGAAACAGCTCAATAATCAACAAAAAATCATTGCTCATGAAATCCTCAAAGAGATACGCACCCGATTGAGTTTCCTCGTTGATGTAGGACTTGATTATCTTGCCCTGAATCGTAATTCGGCCACACTGTCGGGAGGGGAAAGCCAACGCATCAGATTAGCCACCCAACTCGGGTCGGAATTGGTCAATGTATTGTATATACTCGATGAGCCAAGCATCGGTCTGCATCAACGCGACAACAAACGGCTTATCGATTCATTAAAACGTCTGAGAGATGCCGACAACTCAATAATAGTTGTCGAACATGACAAAGACATGATGCTTGAAGCAGACTATATTGTTGACATAGGGCCGAAAGCCGGGCGGCGCGGTGGTGAGGTAGTATTTTCAGGCACGCCACAAGAAATGCTACAAACCGATACATTGACAGCTAAATACCTCAACGGGAAACAAGCGATTGAGATTCCAAAACGCCGGCGATATGGAAACGGGAAAACTTTGACTCTGACCAATTGCACAGGCAACAATCTCAAAAATGTGACTTTGGCACTGCCACTCGGCACATTCACATGTGTAGCAGGAGTGTCGGGAAGCGGAAAATCATCTTTGATAAACGCAACATTACAACCGATACTGAGCAAACGTTTTTACCGCTCACAACAAGAACCATTGCCATACGAATCGATTGAAGGAATAGAGAACATAGACAAAGTCGTTACTGTCGATCAATCACCGCTCGGAAAATCGCCACGCTCCAATCCGGCTACATATACCGGAGTATTTTCCGACATTCGCTCATTATTTGTAAATCTTCCGGAAGCCAAAATACGTGGCTACAAACCGGGAAGATTCTCTTTTAACGTGTCGGGAGGGCGTTGCGAGACATGTAACGGAAACGGCTACAAGACAATAGAGATGAATTTTCTTCCTGACGTGCTTGTGCCTTGTGAAACGTGCGGAGGACGCAGATACAATCGCGAGACCCTCGAAGTGCGCTTCAAAGGGAAATCAATCGCTGATGTGCTTGACATGACAATAAACCAAGCCGTAGAATTCTTTGCCGGAATCCCCAATATTCTAAACAAAATAAAAGTACTTCAGGACATAGGTTTGGGATATATCAAACTCGGTCAACCGTCAAGCACTCTCTCGGGAGGAGAAAACCAACGCGTGAAACTCGCGACCGAATTAGCAAAAAAAGACACAGGAAAAACTCTCTTTATTCTTGACGAGCCAACAACAGGATTGCACTTTGAAGATATTAACGTATTGCTCGGAGTTTTAAACCGATTGGTTGACAAGGGAAATACCGTTCTTGTAATCGAGCACAACCTCGATGTTATTAAATGTGCCGATTACATAATAGATATGGGACCCGGCGGAGGGAAAAACGGAGGAAACATCATTGCCACCGGAACGCCCGAACAGATAGCAATTGGCAACTCCCCCACCGCCCCATTCATTCGCAACGAACTAAACGGCGGAAATTAACGGCGGAATGCGATTGGAAGGATATAATATACCGGAACAGGTGTGTGATTTACTTTGCCTGCCTCCCAACGGGGCATGTTGCTTATGAGTCGCACAGCTTCATGATTAAGACTCGGTTCAACCCCTCTTATAACAGAGACGTGGCTGATTTCGCCATCGGGATTTACAATAAACCCACACAATACACGTCCTTGAATGCGACGGTCATAGGCTTCAGCCGGATAACGGCGTGAGTCATTTATATATTTAATCAAAGCGACTTCACCTCCCGGGAATTGCGGTTGTTCATCAACAAAATCACAATCGTAAACTTCAAGATATTGGGGCGTACTCTGCGGTGTTTCATGATATGCAACCACTCTTTTCATTTGCGCGCTTAAATTAATCGCGGCAAGTGAAAAAACTATCACTAATGATATTTTATGCCAATGGTTTAACATGATAAAAATCTTTCTCAAAGTCACTATAACCACAATTAGTTGATTACATGACAAAAGTAAATCCAAAAGTTCATTTCGACAAAATCAGCAACAGTATTTTGATAATGATTATTATTGTTTTATCTTTGTTTACAGTTTTCGGCGAAAACGTAAAAAACTATCAACAGATATAATACCGAGTCTCATAATTACGTTATAAATGAATATAACCAATTTTGCTTTAAGCATAAAATGAGAGTAAAATCATATATAACCGCACTTGCAATCTTGATATTTTCATTGCCTATAATGGCTCAAGACGGCTCGTCGTCCTACCAATTTTTAAATATTCCGGCTTCGACACATATATACGGGCTTGGCGGTGTCAACATTTCAACCGTTGTTGATGACATAAGCATTACCGACCAAAATCCGGCCTTACTCGGTGCCGAAATGGATAAGCAACTCGCGTTAAACTACATGCACTATCTTGGCGAATCCAATTTTGCCGGAATCAAATACGGAGCAAAAGCGCATGATAGAGGTGCATGGGCAGTAGGATTGCAATATTTAGGATATGGCGAAATGCAAAGCGCTGACATCGACGGTACGATAACCGGAACATTTACTGCCAAGGATATTGTTTTTAATGCTATGTATTCCCACGATATAACAGATCGGTTACGCGGAGGTATCAATTTGAAATACGTTTACAGCGCATACGAGGATTATAGTGCCATGGCATTGGCTACCGACCTTGGCATTAACTACTATGACCCGGAAAAAGATATGTCATTGTCATTTGTCGTAGCTAATCTTGGCGGTCAAATAAAGCGATTTAACGAATCCTACGACAGATTGCCAATCGATGTGCGCCTTGGTTGGACCCAGTCATTTGGCACTCTTCCATTCCGTTTTTCAATTACGGCATGGAATCTCACCGAGTGGGAGTTACCTTACTATGAGACCGGAGACGGTACTACTAATGAAGCACCAGAGCTGAAAGAATCATTTAGATCCAACTTATTCAGGCATCTTATATTTGCCGCCGATTTTGTGCCGTCTGACCGTTTTCACATAGGCGTAGGATATAACTATAAAACAAGAACCGACATGAGCACATATTCGCGGAATTTTTTCTCCGGATTTTCAGTATCGGCAGGAATTAACGTAAAACGTTTTGGTATAGGAGTCGCTCTTTCACAACCTCATAGCGGGGCAACTACTTTCATGTTTAATCTCACAGCAAACATCAACGAATTTTTACACTGATGACAAATTCTCACCCTATAATAATTGCCATTGACGGCTATTCATCTTCAGGAAAAAGCAGCATGGCAAAAGCCTTAGCCAAGGAAATAGGCTACAGATATATAGACTCCGGAGCGATGTATCGCGCAGTGACATTATATGCAATGCGCAACAACCTGATAACTGAAGGTACCGTCGACAAGGAAACACTCGTCAATACCCTGCCGACAATAGATATTGATTTTAGTGTGACATCTGACGGACAACACACCCTTCTTAACGGAGAAGATGTAGAAAATCATATACGGACACTTGACGTGTCAAATAATGTGTCTCAAGTAGCTGCAATTCCGGCTGTCAGACACGCATTGGTGGCAATGCAACAAAAATTCGGAGACAGCAAAGGGATTGTAATGGACGGAAGAGACATTGGCACTACCGTATTTCCAAATGCAGAAATGAAAGTTTTTGTCAACGCATCGGCCGAAACTCGAGCGCAACGTCGTTTTCAAGAACTGACGGCTAAAGGAATGGCTGCTACTTATGAAGAAGTGCTGACCAACGTTCAATATCGCGACCATATAGATGAGACCCGAGAAGAAAGTCCACTTAAACGTGCAGATGATGCTGTGTGCCTTGACAACTCAAACATGAGCATCGAACAACAAAACCGATGGTTGCTTGAATTGTACCACACTATTATCAATAGACAATAATCGTGAAGCGAAATATCTCCATTGAAATCGACAATGACTCCGGCTTGTGTTTTGGAGTAGTAACTGCAATACGCAAAGCGGAAGAAGAACTCGAAAAGTCAGGTCGGTTGTATTGTCTCGGTGATATTGTTCATAATAGCGACGAAGTTGACCGATTGCGCATCAAAGGGCTTATTACCATAACCCATGAAGAGCTAAGCTCCTTACATAATGTAAAAGTTTTGTTGCGTGCTCACGGCGAACCGCCGGCGACCTACAAGCTCGCACAGAAAAACAACATTGAAATTATTGATGCGACTTGTCCGGTGGTGTTACAATTGCAAAAACGCATTAAGACCACATACGACACAGAATTGCCTCGTCCGCAAATTGTCATTTACGGAAAAACCGGACACGCTGAAGTAAATGGATTGGTCGGACAAACCGCAGGTGAAGCTATCGTTGTCGAAGATGTCGATGACCTTAATCGCATCGACTTTAATAAAGACATTGCTTTATACTCTCAAACGACAAAGTCTCCCGACGGATTAAATCGAATAATCCAAGAAATTACCCTACGTAAATCGCCGGAAACGACATTCAGATACTTCGATACTATTTGCAGACAAGTATCCAACCGTGTAGAACGATTACGCAATTTTGCATCATCTCACCAACTAATTTTATTTGTAAGCGGCAAAAAGAGTAGCAATGGCAAAATCTTGTTTGGCAAATGCAAAGAAGTGAACCCCAACACATATCTCATATCAAACGAGAGAGAAATAGATCCGTCTTGGCTCTCTGGAATAGAAAGCATCGGAATATGCGGAGCTACCTCTACCCCACGCTGGCTCATGGAAAGAGTAAAAGACCGGCTACACTCAATAATTGACAATAATGGATAATTTCATCGCGATAGACGTAGAGACTGCCAATTATCAGCCTACAAGTATATGTGCAATTGGAGCAGTAAAAGTTACCGACGGTGTGATTACCGACCGATTCTATGAACTTGTAAAACCTGAACCCAATTGGTATGTGCGGCACTTTTCAGAAAACATTCATGGGATAAGTCGCTGCCAAACCGATGATTGCTTATGTTTTTGCGATGTATGGAAACAACTTGAGCCAATGATTGGAAACAGTCCATTGGTAGCCCATAATAAAGCATTTGACGAACGATGCATAAAAGCGACTTTCCGTGCTTACGGAATGGACTACCCCGATTATGACTTTTATTGTACATTGGCAAAAGCCCGCACAACAATTCCGCGTACCTTGCTAAGTTCATACTCCCTCCCATTCTTGTGTGAATTTCTTGGAATACCTTTCAATAATCACCACAATGCACTTGCCGACGCTGAGGCATGTGCAAAAATCGCAATGGCAATTTTATGAGAAAATATATATTAGCCACAATAATAGCAGTATTTCTGACCGGTTGCGGAGAAGAATCAAAAAAAATTCAAGCCGCACAACAACTGGGAGAAAAACATGCCAAAGAAATTATCGAACAAAATTTGCAGGATAATCAATTAGCAATCAAGCTGTTAAACGTCAGAGCCCGCGAACACACAATACGTACACAAATAAACGACAAAGCAGCAGACGCCTACATAGAATCATTCACAACATTTATCAAACTAAACAACGACACACTTGCATCTGTCATTTTTAAAACTGACAGCATAACAGCCCAATAAAGCAATATCCATATGATCATCGGTCATTTTACTTACGTCCCTATCATATAGCTTGATTCAGCAACTTCAAATGACCATTTTAAATATAATTTTGTCAATTAAAGAATTTTGCGTAACTTTGCAGTCGCTTTTTAGCATCCCGTGTGATGGGAAATTAAGGAGCAAAATTAAACACTTAATTTTTAGTAACACAACAACTTAAACAAAATGAAAGTATTTCAATTAAATGCAGAGGCTCGCACTGACCTCGGCAAAAAAGCAACAAAAGCACTTCGTAGCGAAAGTAAAATTCCTGTAGTTCTCAATGGTGGTGAAATCGTTGACCTTCCTTATGCAGGCACATTGAATCCCGGTGAAAAAATAGTTGAGATAGCCAACGGCAAAGGTCTCATTACAACAGACTTGGTTGTAAGTACTGAAGCTGTTCGTAAACTTGTTTACACTCCCGACATCTATGCAGTAGAACTCACTGCCAACGGAGTAAAGAAAATGGCCGTTCTCAAAGATATTCAATTCCACCCGGTAAAAGATACAATTCTTCACATGGACTTCCTTGAAGTAAACGACAAGAAACCTGTTACTATTGAAGTTCCTGTTAAACTTGAAGGTCACGCCGAGGGTGTTAAGGCCGGTGGTAAGTTGACTCTTTCAATGAAGAAAATCAAAGTTAAAGCTGTATACACCAACATACCTGAACGCGTTGTTATCAACGTTGACAACTTGGGTCTTGGAAAAACACTCCAAATTGGAGAACTTCACTTCGAAGGTCTTGAATTGATGAATGCCAAGAATGCAGTTGTATGCGCTGTTCAATTGACTCGTGCAGCTCGTGGTGCAGCAGCCGCAGCAGCCGCAGGTAAATAATCCGTAGTAAATGAAATATCTTATAGTGGGGCTTGGTAACATCGGTGACGAATACCGTAATACCCGCCACAACATAGGTTTTAAAATATTGGATACCTTGGCTGAGGTATCCAATATTTCTTTTAGTACAGAACGATATGGTGATATTGCCAAAGTAAGAGTAAAAAACAAACAACTTATCTTACTTAAGCCGTCAACATATATGAATCTGAGCGGTAATGCTGTACGATATTGGAAAGAAAAAGAAAATATTGAATTAAGTAATATCCTTGTATTGGTAGATGACATAGCTCTACCTTTTGGTGCTATACGCATCAAAGGCCAAGGAAGCGATGCCGGTCATAATGGACTGAAAAACATTGCCGAAATGCTTAACAGTAATGCTTATCCTCGCCTGCGTTTTGGTATTGGCAATGATTTTCCCAAAGGATATCAAATAGAGTATGTTCTCGGCAATTTTTCTCTTGACGAACGTCAAAAATTACCCACACGTCTTGAAACTGCAGTAGAGGCTATAAAAACATTTTGTTTGGCAGGTATCCAAACAGCCATGAACACCTACAACAATAAATAGCATGGCAAACGAAGAACGTATAGACAAATGGCTTTGGGCAACGCGCATATTCAAAACTCGGACCATTGCGACCGAAGCATGTAAGAAAGGGCGAATTACAATCGGTGAAGGTGAAGGCACATTGGCGAAACCGTCTCGAACAATAAAAGTAGGAGACATTGTAAATGTGCGCAAACCACCTATTACCTATACATTTAAGGTCAAAGCATTAACCGAGAATCGACTTGGAGCAAAATTAGTCCCTGATTATCTGGAAAACATAACACCTCAATCACAATACGACTTATTAGAAGTAGTCAAAATCAGCGGTTTCATAGATCGCCGCAAGGGACTCGGGCGTCCAACAAAACGTGAGGGTCGCGAGCTTGCTAGATTCACCGAAGAAGCATACGACAATGGTTGGGATTTTGATTTTGACGACTTTGATGACGAAGATTTATAAACATTTATCATATTGAATTAAGTATTCGCCTATTGGCTTGGTCTATTGTCGCAGTATCTATCGACGCAAGATAGATTTGTGTCGTAAGTTCTGAATCATGTCCCAGACTTTCACTTATTACTGAAATTGGGATATTCTTACTACGGGCTGCACTAGCCCATGAATGGCGCGCAACATAGGTAGTCAACCGATTGGGCATTTTGAGCATCAATGATATTTTCTGCAATCGGTAATTAACCATTCTGATAGCCCTCAAATATTGCTTACGCACATCACAGTCTTTATCTCTAATAATTGGGAGCAAATACTCCGACTTTGGATTGTTATATTTTCTCAATATAGACATTATGCAGTTCTC
>CAZBUT010000002.1:0-17008 GCA_964495165.1 uncultured Muribaculaceae bacterium
TGATAACCAACTGACTCTCTTTTGATTATTTTCATCGAACTCACGTTATTTATTATTACATGTTGTTCCTAAGTACACGAAAACAGTTTTTATACAATATGTAAAAAGGGTAGTAAATTTTTTGTAACTTTGCGATATATCATAATTGCGATATATAGTACGTTGTATAGCATTTTAACAGAGTATAAATATAGCATATAATAGTATCAATATAGTATAAAATCAAACTTATCATTAAAATTATTATTAATCAAAAGTATCACAATATGAATTTTTTCAAACCAATTATTATGTCTTCCGCTCTATTGCTTGCGGCTACATCTTGTACTACCGAAGCCGAGGAAGCGGTAATCGACAAGCCCGATTTCAAGAGCGAAAACGGCATCTTCAATATCGATGCGTTACAGGCTCTCGGACGTGTGTCGAACCCGCAATTGTCTCCCGACAAGACAAAGATTCTGTATGGAATCTCTTATGAAAGCGTAAAAGAAAACGCAAGCAACCGCGACTTGTATGTGATGAATGTTGACGGCAGCGACAATCACAGAATCACTAAATCGCCAAAATCAGAAAACAATGCAGTGTGGTTTAACGGTGGCAAGCAAATCGCATTTATTTACGCCAACGACGGCAAACCACAAGTATGGGTAATGAATGCCGACGGATCTGACCGCAAGGTGATAACCGCTATGGAAAAGGGTGTAAGCGGTTTTGTTTTATCTCCCGATGAAAAGCATATCCTTTTAATTTCAAATGTCAAATACGGTAGCACTCCCGAGGATTTATATCCCGACCTGCCCAAAGCTACCGGTCGGGTTGTTACCGACTTGATGTATAAGCATTGGGACGAATGGGTAACTGAAATCCCCCACCCTTTCATTGCCGATTTTGACGGAACACAAGTCTCTAATATCGGTGACATAATGGAGGGTGAGCCTTACGAAGCTCCGATGAAACCATTTGGTGGCACTGAGTCTTTTGCGTGGTCTCCCGACAGTAAGCAATTGATATATGTTTCGCGCAAAAAGACCGGAATGGAGTATTCAAAATCCACCAATTCTGATTTGTATCTATACGACCTTGAGTCTAAACAAACAAAAAATCTCACCGAAGGCATGATGGGTTATGATACCAACCCCGTGTATTCACCCGACGGAAAATACGTAGCATGGCTAAGCATGGAACGCGACGGATATGAATCAGATAAAAATCGCATATTCATTCTCGATTTGGCCAACGGAGAAAAACGAGATTTGACTTCTGATTGGGATTATACCGTAAATTCCATTGCTTGGAACATCGATAGCCAATCTCTTTATTTCATCGCTCACTTCCAAGGCGTAACACCTATATTCAATATCGACTTGGAGAAAAACATCAAGACTGTAGCTGAGGGAGAGTGCGACTATGGCACTGTTGTTCCTGTAGATGAGGAATTGATCATCACTCTCAAGCACTCAATGCTTGCTCCCGATGAAATCTATGCAGTAAATGCTGGTGAAGTTAAACAGCTCACAACAGTCAATGATGACATTTTCGCACAATTGACTATGCCTGCAATAGAGAAGCGTCTCATCCCCACAACCGATGGTAAAGAGATGACTACATGGGTTATCTATCCGCCTCATTTTGACAAGAACAAAAAATATCCCGCTATATTGTATTGCCAAGGCGGTCCGCAACAGGCTGTCAGCCAATTTTGGAGCTACCGCTGGAACTTTGCACTCATGGCTTCAAATGACTATATCATTATAGCCCCCAACCGTCGTGGCCTTCCCGGGTTCGGGACAGAATGGAATGAGCAAATCTCGGGCGACTATGGCGGTCAAAATATGAAAGACTACTTGGCCGCAGTAGATCACATGAAACAAGAACCATATATCGATACCGAACATATTGGCGCCACAGGTGCCAGCTATGGCGGTTTTTCCGTATACTGGCTTGCAGGCAACCATGAAAACCGTTTTGCCGCTCTCTTTGCCCATGCTGGAATATTCAACACCGAAGCCCAATATCTCGAAACAGAAGAAATGTGGTTTGCTGATTGGGATCTCGGCGGTGCATTCTGGGATAAAGACAACGCTACCGCCCAACGCACATTCAGCCAGTCACCACACCGTTATGTTGACAAATGGACTGCTCCCATTATGATTTCGCACGGCGAATATGACTATCGCATTCTTGCATCACAAGGAATGCAGGCTTTCAATGCAGCCAAGTTGCGTGGCATACCATGTGAAATGGTTATCTATCCCGATGAAAATCATTGGATTCTCAAGCCTCAAAATGCGATAATGTGGCAACGTCTTTTCTTCCGTTGGTTTGACCGTTGGTTGAAACCGGCGAACACCTCCCCGGAGAGTTAATATATATCAAGGGAACTTCTATAAATTCCACGAATAAGTTAAACAATATATAACGGGAACAGTTCTTTTGAAATCTTTATGTTTTTACTTGGAGTATTTTTGCTTTTGTTTCAATCACATAGCTCGCTATGCTCTTTCAACAAATCTCAAAAATTCCCTCAAGTAAAAAGTCAAAAATCTTTTCAAAGTAATTTATAGAAGTTCCCTTAATTTAATACAGTAACGAGGGGGACTCTACTTGAGTCGCCCTCGTTTTATTTTATCACCAATTCAGGTGAATCATTATCACCCAATTGGGTGATTTTTCTTTTGGTTAGTTTTTTTAACAAATAGCATTTAATGACTAAGTTCGTGATTTTATATAATTGCACAAAAAATCGCGCAATTAACACTAATAATTTAGAAGCTGTTTATATTTATCCAAATCAATGTAAAGCGTTAAAAATTTGCTGGCATATTTTCCTTATCATACCTTATCTTCTCCTGCCGGTTAATTATATGGCATATTGAAAATTATTTTATTAACTTTGCAGGCACAATGAAGAAGATATATATTACGCTAATCATATTGTTTTCGACCGTATGTGCCTACGGGCAAAATTCCGACAGCAACAGTCAGGAAGGGTCGGAAGACACATATACCGGGCCCGACACCCTGTCACGTCTGTCATATGCCTGGAAAATATTGCCGCCGCTCGGATTGCATCAACCGGCAAGTATAGACACATTAGTGCTAAACTATTATCAAAAATCTGTTCCGTCGGAAGTGACTCCTGCCTACGCCACTACGGGCAATCTTGGTGCAGAGGGAAAAACAATGCTGTTTTTCGAGCAGGAGAAAATGAGCGATTTCTTCTTTGCCGATGCCCTGCAGGCTTGGATTCCGAGCATAAAAACTCATAAATTTTACAACACACGCCGCCCCATGACGTTGCTGTCGTATAACACCGGCGGAGGCAAAGAAACGACACAAGACCGCCTGAAAATGGAGTTTTCAGGCAATGCCAACGCCAAAACTCAGATAGGAGCTTATTTGGATTATATATATTCAAAAGGAAGTTACAATTATCAAGCGACAAAAGACCTTATTTGGGGCGCATCAGGCTCATATATCGGCGACAGATATGAGTTGCAAGCGTTTCTTTACCATTACAACCTGCTAAACAAGGAAAACGGCGGTATAACCGATGATTTATACATTACCGACCCGGCTGAAGTACAAGGCGGTTCATCAAAGGTCGACACCAAGACAATACCCACCAACTTGTCGGCGGCGCATTCAAAATTTGTCGGTACAGATATTTACATCAACAACCGTTACAAGGTAGGTTACTATGAAGAGGAGGTTGTCGAAGACTCGGTAGTGAGCCGCACATATATTCCGGTGTCAAGTTTTATATGGACATTTAATTACAAAGACGGCAAGCATATATTCATCAACGAAGCCCCGGGAGAAGCCGATTTCTGGGAAAACACCTATCTAAGCACGACCGGGACCGATGACCGCACAAATTACCGGTCGATAACAAACACTCTCGGAGTCTCGTTGCTTGAAGGGTTTAACAAGTATGCAAAGGCTGGCTTGGCGGCTTATGCGACTTACCAAATGAGAAAATACACGCAAACGACCGATACAATCGACCGGGTAGATCCGTTGCCAGAAGGGTTGTCGCCTTATCCCGTCAATAAAGAGCCTCACGATGTGTCGGAAAATCTGCTTTGGGTTGGCGCGCAACTCACCAAACAGCAAGGATCGCTTCTCAGATATAATGCCACAGCCCAATTTGGCGTATCGGGTCCTGTTGCCGGAGACATCGACATCAATGGCAATCTCTCTACTCGATTCAAACTATTGGGCGACAGCGTGACCATAACAGCTTACGGTAGATTCCAGAATGAAGCCACCCCCTACCTGATGAATCACTACGTGTCAAATCACTTCATTTGGGAGAATGACTTCGGCAAAGAACGCCGATTCAGAATCGGAGGCAAACTCGATATTCCCCACACCAATACATTCTTGAACATAGGAGTGGAGAACCTGCAAAATTACATCTATTTCAACGACAAGTGCCTTCCGGCTCAACATTCAGGCAGCGTGCAAGTTTTCAGTGCGTCGTTAAACCAGAACTTCAAACTCGGAATTTTGCATTGGGACAACAAATTGACCTATCAGACATCATCAGATAAAAACGTTATACCGCTACCTGATTTGTCGGTTTATTCCAACTTATACATCTTCTTCAAAGTTGCCGGAGTGCTTGACGTGCAATTGGGTGTGGATTGTGACTACTATACAAAATACAAAGGGCTTGGCTATCAACCGGCAACAATGTCGTTTTACACGCAAAATGAGGTTGAAATCGGTAATTACCCGTTTATGAATGCCTATGCCAACATGAAACTCGACAAAGCTCGGTTTTACATCATGTTCAGCCACGTAAATCAAGGCATGACGGGCAAAAACTATTTCGTACTGCCCCACTATCCGCTGAATCCCCGCAAGTTCCAAATAGGCGTATCAGTCGATTTTGCCAATTAACCGACTCTAACGAAGCCACGATATGCGAAAACTCAAACAATACAACAACCGCTTGGCAATATATCTATTGCTGCTGTTTGTCGCTATTGGGTTGATGATAATGGTCAAGACATGCAGCTACGACTCAGGTATTTCGGGCGATAAATCATCGGGTGGCGACACATTGGATATTGCAATAGAGTACTCCCCCATGTCGCTCTACCGGTATAACGACACATTGGGGGGATTTAACTATGACCTGATACGAGATTTGACGGCAAGGCACAATATTGATGTAAAATTCCACCCTATCGTGTCACTGACCGAAGCGTTAGACCGATTGAATGCAGGGAAATATGACATATTGATTGCCGAAGTTCCGTCAACGACCGACTTAAAAGAACGGTTTTTGTTTACCGATGCCATATATCTTGACAGGCAGGTTTTGGTGCAACGCATCGACAGCGTTACGCGCCGTCCAAAAATCAAATCACAACTCGATTTGGCTGATGATACCGTTTGGGTAGTGGCCAATTCTCCATTGGAGACTCGCATAGCTAACCTGTCGGAAGAGATTGGCGACACCATATATGTCAGAGCCGACAGCCTGTATTCTGCCGAACAGCTGTTTATATTGACCGCAGTAGGCGACATCAAGCAAGCTGTAGTCAATGAACGCATTGCAAAATTAATGGCAAAAGATTATCCGCAAGTCGATATAAACACAAATATATCTTTCACACAATTTCAATCGTGGTTGCTTAATAAAAATGACAGCATTTTGTGCGACAGTCTGAACTCCTGGCTGTCAAAATACAAACTCACCCCACCCTACAAATCCCTCGAAACAAAATACCTGAAATAAACCCTTAAGGCAAATTAAAGCAGGTGAAATACCCCTATTGAATACAATAAAAGGAGCAAAAGAAGATTTGACGCAACGCTACTACTGCTTTTGCTCCATGGGGAATTAATCCCTCTTTTTTCTTCAATGTTAATGAAGATAGACGGCAATCGGTTTAATCGAGAAATCCATCTCATTTAAGCTAAGGACAGAGGACAAGGCGGAAGCCGTTATTGTTGTTGCGGTTGTCGGGATTGTTGTTGTTGCGATTCGACACACGGCAGTTCTGCGCATTGTTGTTCCAACTGCCACCGCGAAGCACGCGGTTAGAGCCTCTTACCTTCGATTACCGACTAATAATAACTGATTCCCTTAATTGGCGGGTATATGCTTTTGTGACAAATGCCAGCAACGGTAACAGATGACTCAGATACTCTTTTTCTGTTATATACTGATTTTCAAAAGATTGGGTATAACCTCGGTATTTGCGTTTAAACCTCAGCTTGCTCCTGCGATTTAATATAATTATATTCCGGCTCAATTTATATCCTAAAAACGATATGCCGTGCTGTGAGGTGGCATATATCACAGGCTTCAATTTCAATAAAAGCGTTTCATCGACATATTTTTTAACAAATTCCACATACTCTTTCAACCGGGTTTTGCTTTCGGAAAACAATAACATGTCGTCCATATATCTCACGTAGACTGGCACATGCAATCGTTCTTTAATCAAATGGTCTAATGACGACAAATAAAAATTAGCAAAATATTGGCTGGTGAGATTTCCAATCGGAATACCTCTTCCGGCTTCAATCGAATAAGAATCTATAATGCTATCATATAACGCCAATAGCGCATTATCTTTATACAATCGGCGCAGTTTCTCTTTGAGCACATTATGGGAAATCGAATCAAAATATTTTCTCACATCAAGTTTTGCCACATAATTGTAATTTTTCAATCCATACCTTGCCCGTTTTATGGCTTCGTAAATACCTTTACCATCGCGTGTGGCGTATGTATCATATATTAAATTCCGTTCAAAATATGGTTTACACACATTCATTATAGCATGATGCACAACACGTTCTTCAAATGACGCAGCGCAAATAAGCCGTTCCTTGGGGTCGTAGATACGAAAGTAATTATATCTACCAGGGATAAAAGTCTCATTAAGCAACTGTGTTCTCAACCGACCAAGGTTTTCATCTATATTGTCGGCATAATTCAATACCTGATTCTTACCTTTTTTCCCTTTTTGAGCCTTGCAAAATGCCAATCTCAAATTGTCTGGGTCGCATATCTTATCCATAAGAAAGCCGATTCTTTTCATTCCGTGAAATTTTCATCATTAAAGAGTTGACATAATTTCAGCCCGTATTTTTCAATGCGTTTACCCCCTATGCCATTTATTTTTTTCATTTCTTGCGGAGTGACATTGTCTGCTTTAGCGATTTCTGCCAATTCGGCATCTATAAAAACTGCATAGGCCGGGACAGCATCTTCCAAAGCCAGCTGCTTTCTTATTTCCCTCAACCTGCTGAATTTGGCGAAAGTATCATTATCAAGCACTTGTTTATAATCTATTTTAGGTTTCTTTTCTTGTTGAGATTGGTACATTGCAGGTTGGCTTTCAAGATAAGACACCAATAATGACCAATGACCCACTCCATTGCGGTGATAAAATTCTTTTTCCACCTTCAGTATTTTATGCGTCCGCAAAAAAAGATTCAATCGATCTTCATCTTCTTTCTCATTATACGCCGATAAATCAAACAGTTTCACTTGCATAAGTTTTCTCTTTTTGTTGTATTTAAACCGTCGCCACAGTTTTCAAGCCAACTGTGGCGACGTCTTTTTTTATTCTCGGGATATTCGCTCATTTTTTGCAGGGCTTTAAATTGCCCTGCGATGAGCGAATATCATTTTTTAGCTTAAATGAGATTTCTCGATTAAAACTAAGGACAGAGGACAAGGCGGAAGCCGCTACCGTTGCCGCGGTAGTCGGGATAGTTGATGCCGCGAAACGACACACGGCAGTACTGCGCATTGATGCCCCAACTGCCACCGCGAAGCACGCGGTAAGAGCCTGTAGATGAGCCTGTGGGGTCGGTCTGCGCCGCCTCTGTGTAACTGCCATACCAATCACTGCACCACTCATATACATTGCCGCTCATGTCGTATATTCCAAGTTCATTGGGCTGCTTTGTGCCGACAGGATGTGTTGATGATGCAGAGTTGCTGTAATACCAAGCCACATCACCGATAGTATTGCTTCCGCTATATTTATAACCTTGGCTTTGATTCCCGCCTCGGGCAGCATACTCCCATTCCGCCTCGGTGGGCAAGCGGAATGTAGCTCCGGTAATTTTGTTCAGGCGTGGCAGGAAAATATTGACTATATCTTCCCAGCTGACATAATATGCGGGATATTCACTGCCTAATCCATAACTTGTCGATGGATTTGTCCCCAACCATACATCTGAAGCATACGCGCTCATAGAGGAGCCGTCGGCGCATGTCCCGGAATATTTCATCACAGCCTCCCATAATCCTTGTGTAACCTCAGTTTCACCGATATAAAAATCACTTACAGTCACTTCATGAACCGGTGATTCATCTGTCTCGGCTTCATAATCGTAGTTGTCTTTTGTGCTGTCGGCTGTTTGGGCGCCCATAAGAAATGTGCCACCAACGACTTCAACCATTTTGATTGAGACGCCGCCAACCGAATACTCCGCGGTAGTAATTTCGTCATAATTATATGACTCCATACGATCAAAATTCTCATACGGTATTGTTATTTTTGAACCGTCTTTTTTGTATATCATCACGCCCTGAGCCATTACCGACGACGCAACAAATGACATTAATATCGCTGTTATCAGCTGATTTAAATACTGAGTTTTCATTTTATTATAAATTTATATGTTATATTATCTGCCTGAATTATATATATGCCTTTCTGTATGTCCAATGACGGCAATGACAAGGCTCTGTCTTCGCCAATCATGAATGAATCAACCAATTGTCCGTTGATGGAGTATATAAGCACCTTTGTATCCGGGGCAAAGCCTGCAAAAAGCAACTTATTGCCATTTTGCTGTATCGAGGGTGACAACAAGCCGTTTTCCACCGATTCCAACCCCGATGGAGTCGAGGTGTTGTCTAATGTTACTTTCAGCACGTCATTTTGGCTAAAGGTCACGCTTTCTTTTGACGTGTCAATAACAATCCCGTCACCGGAGTATCTCACAGCGGGCTTTTCGGCAAACGGGTATGCGACATAGCCGCCATCGTTAAACCATACGATGACATGATACGCCGGCACAGGGACGACAACATGGCACACTGCTTCAAGCCCGTTTGACGTTACAGCCTTAATATCGGCCTCGCCGGGATATAACGCCGTAACCTCGCCCGATTCAGATACCGCGGCGACTTTCCTGTCGCTCGTCGACCATGTCAAATCCAAGTAGGCGTCGGCAGGTTCAACCTCGACCGGCAATGTTACGGTTGCTTTGTGTTCCAATGACATCTCTGCAGGCAGAGCCAGTGTTTTGGGCAATGAATACACCGTCACGTCGCAAGTCGCGGAATATCCGTTATCGGTAGACACTGTTATGACCGACTTGCCGCTTGAAACGGCTGTTACCAAACCTGATGATGAAACCGTGACGGCATCTGTGTCGCTTGATGACCATGTCAATGTGGTTTTGGCATTGGAGGGCGTCATCGTTGCAGTAAGTTGCCGAGCCTCGCCTTCTACCAGCTCTAATGATTTTTTCAATGATACAGACGTAGGTTTGCGCCATGACACCTTCACGCTGCAATTATTTGAATAAACCCCGTTTGACGATTTTGCATAAACGGTAGCTGTCCCTTCACCTATGCCTGAAACGACTCCTGATGATGAAACCGCAGCGACACTGGCGTCAGATGTGTGCCAAGACAGAGACGCAGTCGCATTAGACGGATACAAGGCAGCTTTTAATGTTTCCGATTCTCCTACATATGTAGTCAAGGTAGACGGTATGGTTACCGATGTAGGATCTATTTTTTCAACTCTCACAATGCAATAGGGGGACTCTTTTGATATTTTGGAATAGACATTTATATAAGTTGTCCCCGGACTGACGGCTCTTACTTCTCCTGATGAGGAAACTGTGGCGACTGACGGGTTGGAGCTTTGGAAATAGGCGTCGGCATAAGAGGTGTAATTATTCGCATAGTAATGACTGTAACCGACATAATCCGTTTCGCCGACTGTCATATTGAGAGACGTCGGGTAAATGGATACCGGATTTGACTGGCACGTGAATGTCCACGTTTTTGTCTGTGTTCTCCATTTATCTCCCGAATAAAGCCGGTATTTCCATGAGCATGTGACGCTCGCCGAGCCTGAAAAATACTGTGTAACTGTCACTTTCCGATAAAAACCCGACCCGGAGAGGCTGAAATACCCTCCATTCGTGGACCATGAGATGTCGCTGGTTAATCCCATAACCGCGCCCGCCGCATCGCAAGTGAAAGATTCCCCTACCCACATCTGCCTTGTGGTTTGGGCTTGTAATGGCATGACCATCGCCATTAACAATAAATAAGTCCAAATTCCTTTCATATTGATTTTGTGCCTCCTGTGTCCCCTCATTTGGCAGTTATTAAAACGAAGAAAGGCGTAGGACATTGCCGGTTTATTTACATAGAGGCATCGCCAAACGCCCAAGTTCACAATAAACAGCCCACCCACGCCGATTATACATCAGCACCCGCTTGCCGGGTGGGATATACAACAAGCAATGGCGTTTTCACTGCTTATCCTGTGAACTTAAAAAACTGGCGATTTTCTATGTACGGATAAAGCGGAACGCTTTCTTAAATATGTCTCAAATGAGTGGCAACTCTATGCCACCCACAAGATTGCAACAAAGTTAATGAATTTTCATAAATTATGACGATATACTCAATCAATATTTCAGAAAACATGTGGTAATTTAAATATCGCAGAAAAAGAAAAACAATCGCCACGGTCGACTGGAACTGTGGCGATTACTTTTAGCTTAGAAAAATTTTCTGATTAAACTAACGGCTGAGAGCAAGGCGGAAGCCTACATTGTTGTAGCAACGATCAGGATCGCTGCTGTCGCGATCTGATACTCGGCAATACTGAGCAATATGAGACCGACAATCACCACGAAGCACTCGGGAAGAACCTGTCGACGGTCCAACCGGGTCGGTCTGCGTCGCCTCAGTGTAATTGCCAAACCAATCACTGCACCACTCCAATACATTTCCGCTCATATCATATATCCCAAGCTCATTAGGCTGTTTAGTGCCGACAGGTTGAGACGAAATAAATGAGTTACTATTATACCAAGCCACATCACCAATAGTATTGCTTCCGCTATATTTATAGCCTTGGCTTTGGTTTCCGCCTCGGGCAGCATACTCCCATTCAGCCTCGGTAGGCAAGCGGAATGTTTTCCCTGTAATTTTGTTCAGGCGCGGAATGAAAATATTAATGAAATCGTTATAACTTATACAATAAGCAGGGTAATCACCGCCTAACCCATAATCGGCAGTTGGTGCTGCTTCCAACCATACATCTGATTCATACGCGCTCATAGTGGAGCCGTCGGCGCATGTCCCGGTGTAGTTCATCACATATTCCCACAACTGCTGTGTTACTTCATACTTTCCGATATAAAAATCGTTCATCGTCACCTCATGGATAGGCAATTCATCAGAGTAACATTCCTTCTCTTGCTCTGGTGTCGCCCCCATTGTGAATGTGCCACTAACTACAGCCACCATTTCAGTATGTAAAATATCGGGAAATATCTTAAACTCGATAAATTGTTCGGTTATTACAGGGGAATCCATTTCAGTAGAGTCTTGCGGGGCTGTCGCAGTATAGCCGCCACTATCTGACTTGCCTGGTAAAAATATAACACCTAAGACACATGCAAGTCCTACTAATATCCATGAGTAACGTTTGTATTTTCTCCAAAAACCGGGTAAGACCGAAAACTTCTCACTGAGATTGCTTATAAATATATCGCACTTCTTCATAAAAGTCCCGCATCATTTTTGATGCTGATACAAATGTAGTTAAAATAATCCAACCAACCACTCTCTGCAAAATAAAATGGTGCAAAATTTATAAAACAACAGCGGCAAGGAGGGGGATTGCCGCTGTTCTTTATTCTGACAGTTGAGTTATGTCACTATTTTTTGAGAGCTGCGATGCTTTCTTCAATATTTTTAATCTTGGTGTCGGCATCGGCAAGTTTACGGCGTTCGCCCTCTACCACTGCAGCCGGAGCATTATTAACAAATCGCTCGTTGCTCAATTTCTTCAATACCGACTCCTTAAAACCTTTGTAATAATCCAAATCTTTTGAGAGTTTGGCAAGTTTAGCTTCAACGTCGATATTATTAGCCAATGGCACATTAAACTCGGTTGTGCCCACCATAAATGACGCTGCCGACGCGTCTTTTTCAGCCAATGTGTTGATTGCGCTGAGATTAGCCAATTTTGCAACAACGGCATACTCGCTTGCGTCAAACTCGCCGAGTACATTCAGTTCAAGAGCCTCTTTCGGCGCAATGTTTTTCGCTGCACGCACTCCACGCACTCCAATAACGACCTCCTTGGCACGCTCCATTGAAGCAAGCACTTCGGCATCAATTTCTGTCGGTTGCGGAATCAAGGCATACATGATAGATTCGCCTTCTTTACGCTCAGCCAAATGTTGCCAAAGTTCCTCGGTGATAAACGGCATAAACGGGTGGAGCAAACGCAACAATGCATCAAAATAGCCAAGCGTTGCCTCATAGGTTTTCTTGTCGATCGGTTGACCGTAGGCAGGTTTTATCATTTCAAGATACCAAGAAGAGAATTCGTCCCAGAAGAGGCGGTAAACAGCCATTAGGGCTTCCGAGAGGCGGAATTTTGAGAACAAGTCTTTCACTTCAAGCAAAGTCTCGTCCAACTTGGCTTTGAACCATTGGGTTGCGCGCACTGCATATTCAGGTTGCTCTGCGTCGGCAGTCTCCCACCCTTTCACAAGCCTGAACGCATTCCATATCTTGTTGCAGAAATTGCGGCCTTGCTCACAAAGTTTATCATCATAGAGAATATCATTTCCCGCTGGAGCGCCAAGCATCATACCCATGCGCACTCCGTCGGCTCCAAACGTAGCAATCAAATCAAGCGGATCGGGAGAGTTGCCAAGTGATTTTGACATCTTGCGACCGATTTTGTCGCGAACGATACCGGTGAAATACACCGAGCCAAAAGGCTTGTCATTCATATACTCATATCCGGCAACTATCATGCGTGCCACCCAGAAGAATATAATGTCGGGACCTGTCACAAGATCACTTGTGGGATAATAGTATTTAATTTCCTCATTATCGGGATCAAGGATTCCGTTAAACAAAGAAATCGGCCACAACCAAGAGCTGAACCATGTGTCAAGGCAATCTTCATCTTGGCGTATATCATTGAGTGTCAACGCTTGATTCCCTGTTTTTTCTTTAGCCAATGTGAGTGCTTCTTCTGCACTTTCGGCAACAACATAGCCGCCTTCGGGCAAGAAATAAGCCGGAATGCGGTGACCCCACCACAATTGACGGCTGATACACCAGTCCTTGATGTTAGTCATCCAGTGGCGGTAGGTGTTCTTGAATTTAGGAGGATAAAATTTCACATCATCGTCCATAACAGCATCAAGAGCGGGAACCGTGATTTTATCCATTTTCAAGAACCATTGCATTGACAATTTAGGCTCGATAACAACTTTTGTACGCTCTGAATAACCCACCTTGTTGTTATAATCCTCAATCTTTTCAACCAATCCTGCTTTATCAAGATCTTCTACTATCTCTTTTCTCACATCAAAGCGGTCCTTGCCGATGTACATGCCACCGGCTTCGCTTATTGTTCCGTTGTCATTGAAGATGTCGATTGTAGGCAGATTATATTTTTCACCGAGCATGTAGTCGTTCACATCGTGAGCCGGAGTCACCTTCAAGCAACCTGTACCGAAATCCATTTCAACATATTCGTCCATGATGATAGGCACAGCACGGTTAACCAACGGCACAATGACTTTTTTGCCTTTGAGCCACTGGTAACGCTCGTCATTGGGGTTGACACATACTGCAGTATCGCCCAATATCGTTTCGGGGCGGGTTGTAGCCACAACAATATATTTATCTTCGCCCTCTACAAAATAGCGCAAATAATACAATTTGCTGTGTTCCTCTTTATATATGACTTCTTCGTCGGAAAGGGCTGTCAAAGCGGCAGGGTCCCAATTGACCATTCTCACTCCACGATAAATCAAGCCTTTATTATAAAGGTCAACAAAGACTTTGATCACGCTCTTGCTGCGGGTCTCGTCCATGGTAAACGCGGTACGGCTCCAATCGCATGATGCACCGAGTTTCTTGAGCTGTTCAAGAATTATACCGCCATGTTTTTCAGTCCAAGCCCAAGCGTGTTTCAAAAACTCTTCACGGGTGAGATCAGTCTTTTTGATTCCCTCCGATGCAAGTTTGGCAACAACCTTTGCCTCTGTAGCGATAGAAGCGTGGTCGGTGCCGGGAACCCACAACGCATTTTTGCCCTCCATGCGGGCACGGCGAATGAGAATATCCTGGATTGTATTGTTCAACATGTGACCCATGTGCAAAACACCGGTCACGTTTGGCGGCGGTATTACTATTGTATATGGTTCACGACTATCGGGAACTGATTTAAACAGATTATTCTGCAACCAATAGCTATACCATTTATCCTCTACTTCCGAAGGATTGTATTTTGTAGCTAATTCATTCATGTTTAAAATATTTTTGTAATTAGATTGCAAAATTACGAAATTTATCCCGTATATATCGGCACAAATTTCGATTAGTGTTTAATTTTATCAATTATTTGGCGTAATTTTGTGGTAATATTGCACAAAAACGTGCTGAAATCAATTTTATCATCGAAACATAATATAACAATGAGCATAAAACCCGTAATATACCAGCTTCTGCCTCGTCTGTTTGCCAATAAAAACAACAATTGCGTCCCCAATGGCACATACCAGCAAAACGGAGCCGGAAAGCTCAACGACATCACGCCTGCCGTACTGAAATCGATAAAAGGATTGGGAGTTACACATGTGTGGTACACCGGAGTCATCGAACATGCCCACAAGACCGACTACACCCAATATGGAATCGCTAAAGACAATCCCCATGTAGTCAAAGGCAACGCCGGGTCGCCCTACGCTATAAAAGACTATTACGACATAGACCCCGACTTGGCGGTGAACGTTCCCGAGCGCATGAAAGAGTTTGAAAAGCTCGTCGAGCGCACTCACAAAGCCGGGCTGAAAGTCATTATTGACTTTGTCCCCAACCATGTGGCACGCCAATACCATTCCGATGCCAAGCCGGTTGGCATTGAAGACCTTGGAGCGGGTGACGACAACACCAAGTTTTTTGCTCACAACAATAACTTCTACTATATCCCGTGCCAGCAGTTTGCGCCACACATCGACTTGGGCTACGGCAAAGACGCTTATGTCGAATTTCCGGCAAAAGCTACCGGCAATGATTGTTTCTCGGCATTTCCCGGTGAATATGACTGGTATGAAACCGTAAAATTGAATTATGGTGTCGACTATGGCGACTGGTCGCGCCACTTCGACCCGATACCTGACACATGGTTTAAGATGCTCAACATTTTGCGCTATTGGGCGGCAAAAGGAGTTGACGGATTCCGATGCGATATGGCTCACATGGTTCCGCTCGAATTTTGGAATTGGGCTATATCTGCTGTCAAAGAGCATTACCCCGACATCACATTTATCGCCGAGATCTATGACGTGAGTCTCTACCGCGACTATATCAACGTTGGAGGCTTTGACTATCTGTATGACAAAGTAAACCTTTACGACACTCTGAGAGGCATTCAGTGTTCAAATTTCTCGGCAGCGCGTATCACCAATTGCTGGCAGACAGTTGAAGGAATCGGTCATAACATGCTCAATTTCCTTGAAAACCATGACGAACAGCGTTTTGGGTCGAAACAATATGCCGGTGATCCCGGATTGGTAACGCCGTCACTCGTTGTAAGCTCGATGATAAGCACCGGGCCGATGATGATATACGCCGGACAGGAGCTTGGCGAACAGGCAAACGATGCCGAGGGCTACAGCGGACTTGACGGGCGCACTACCATTTTTGACTACTGGTGCATACCCACAATATATCGTTGGTTCAACGGCGGTAAATGCGACGACACGTTGCTTAGCGACCGCGAAATGTGGTTGCGAGCAAAATACAGCCGTATTCTCAACCTTTGCAACAAGGAAAAAGCCATTTCCGAGGGAGTTTTCTTTGACTTGATGTATGTCAACTATGCCAACCCCGCTTTTAACCCTCACCGCCAATACGCGTTTATGCGCAGCAACGGCAAAGAAACGTTGCTCATAGCAGTCAATTTCGCCTCTGAATCATGTGATTTAGGCATAAACATTCCAAAACACGCTTTTGATTTTCTCGGACTGCCCGAGGGTGAAACCGTAGCCACCGAACTGCTCACCGAGACTCAATCAGAAAAAACATTGCGTAGCGACAAGCCGTTTGCTTGCCACGTAGAAGCCTGTGATGCTGTTATTTGGAAGTTCGCCCATAAAAATATTGCCACTGAAAATAAAAAAACTGCAAAACAATCGGCAAAGACGGTTAAAAAGTCGTAACTTTGTAACAGAAATCAACTACCACATAATTTAACTTATGAGTACTATATTACCACCTTTCAAGGTTTTTGCCGGTACACGTTCAAAGTACATGGCAGAAGAAATCTGTAAAGACCTTGGTGTCGAGCTTGGCAAAATGAACATTCAATATTTTGCCGACGGAGAATTTGAAGTATGCTTTGAAGAATCTATTCGCGGTTGCGAAGTTTATCTTGTGCAATCTACATTCCCCAACAGCGACAACCTCATGGAGCTATTGCTCATGATCGATGCGGCTAAGCGTGCATCGGCCAAATCTATCATCGCTGTTATGCCCTACTTTGGTTGGGCACGTCAAGACCGCAAAGACAAGCCGCGTGTGTCAATCGCAGCCAAACTTGTAGCCGATCTTCTCAGCGCGGCCGGTGTTGACCGAGTGATCACAATGGATCTTCATGCCGACCAGATTCAAGGATTTTTCAACATACCTGTTGACCACCTTTACTCTTCTTCGGTATTTATCCCCTACATT
>CAZBUT010000003.1:0-15839 GCA_964495165.1 uncultured Muribaculaceae bacterium
ACAGGATCTTTTGCACGCAAGTCGGCAATTCCTTGGTCGGTGATGAGAGCGTCAACCGAGTGTTCGCTATGGTCAAGGTGAGACACCATAGGAACAATGTTGCTGATAAGTCCTCCCTTGGTTACTGACGGGCAGCTGAATATTGAGAGATACCCATTGCGTGTGAAATCGCCTGAACCTCCAATACCGTTCATCATCTTGGTGCCAAGCACATGTGTTGAGTTGATATTACCGAAAATGTCGGCTTCAAGGGCTGTATTCATTGTGATAAGACCAAGACGGCGCACAACTTCGGGGTTGTTGGATATTTCACCCGGACGTATAAGGATTTTATCATGGAAGAAGTCCATGTTTGCAAGCACTTCGTCCATCATGTCGTCAGAGAATGTCATTGAACAAGTGCTGGCAAAGCGGCATTTTCCTTTTTTCATCAATTCTGCAACCGAGTCTTGGATAACTTCGGTGTACATGTCAAATTGCGGAATCTCGTCAACCTCGCCAAGTCCGTGAAGCACGGCGTTGGCAACGTTGCCTACGCCTGATTGCATAGGCAGGAATGTCTTGGGAAGACGACCTGCGCGCAACTCATTCAATAGGAAGTTGCACACGTTTTGACCGATGAGCATTGTTGTTTCGTCGGGTTCGGTGAAACTTTTAACACCGTCTTTGGCATTTGTTTTTACTATTCCGATAATCTTGGCCGGATCAACTTTGAGCACAGGGCTACCGATGCGGTCGCTTGCCTTGAAAATAGGTATTTCGCGACGATATGGAGGATCAGCGGGTAAATACACATCGTGCAATCCGCGTATCGATTTGGGGAGGGCTTCGTTAAGCTCGACAATGACTTTTTCAGCAAGCATTGCGATTGTAGGGGCGATACCCATACCTGTACCGAGAATGATTTCGCCGTTATCATCTATGTCGGCAGCCTCGATTATGGCAACATTGAGCTTGCCAAACACGCCATAACGCAATTTTTGAGCCAATTCTGAAAGGTGCAGGTCAAAATAGTGTGCGTCATGCGCGTTGAGACGTTTGCGTAAATCAGCATTGCTCTGATAGGGAGTGCGCATGTTGATAGCGTTGGCACGTGCGAGTGCGCCATCGACATGATCATTGGTAGAAGCGCCTGTGAAAATATTTATTTTAAATTCACGGCCTTGCTCATGTTCTTTTACAGCCTTTTCGGCAAGAGCTTCAGTAACTACTTTGGGTGTGCCTGAGGCAGTAAAGCCCGAGAATCCCACGTTGTCGCCATTTTTTATATGCTCAGCAGCTTCTTGTGCTGAAATAAAAGGAATAGCCATTGTAGTGATAATGATTAAAAAGTTATTATGTTAAAATTTAGTTTTTAAAATTTCTGCGTTAATGACAGCCTGCCGCCATTGTTCTATGTGGGCTTCGTCTTCCTGTTCATGTTCGTATCCGGTCTTGGCAACCTCGATGTCGTCATCGGGAATCGCGACCGCACGTGAGCTTTCCTCGCAACTGTCGTGAACAGGTGTGTTGTTATCTTCGGGAAACTCCTGTACAAACACTGCAGGGCGACGTTTGACCGGAGCCGGTTTCGCTTTCTTTCTCGTTGCCGAGATAATTGAAAAAGCTACAGCGAAAATAACAATAATTAGTTTGAATATATCCACGGCATTTACTAATTTTGCGCAAAATTAGGTAATTCTGCTTGTACTTACAAAGTTTTTTGCGTGTTTATCACCTTTTAAGTGCATAATTTACACCTTATTTATATTAAAATTGGGATTATGACAAAGCAAGTAACTACAGACAACGCGGCAATTCTCGACAAACGATTGTTTATTGAAACATACGGTTGCCAGATGAATGTCGCCGATAGTGAAGTGGTGGCATCTGTGATGGAGATGGCAGGGTATTCGGTGACGGATAATATTGATGAGGCTGACGCTATTTTGTTAAATACGTGTTCGATACGAGATAATGCCGAGCAAAAAATCGTGTCGCGACTCACGATGCTTTCGGCAATGCGCCGTAAACGCCGTGACCACCGCCTCATTGTTGGTGTAATAGGTTGTATGGCCGAGCGTGTACGTGATACGCTTATTAATGAATATGAGGTCGATTTGGTTGCCGGTCCTGATTCTTATCTTGATTTGCCCAATTTGTTTGCTGCTGTTGAGGCAGGAGAAAAGGCTATAAACGTAACGCTAAGCACAACAGAGACCTATCGTGACATTATCCCGTCGCGCATCACGGGAAATATAGTGAGCGGTTACATAAGCATCATGCGCGGTTGCAACAACTTCTGCTCCTATTGCATCGTGCCATATACTCGCGGACGCGAGCGAAGCCGTGAAGCGCAAAGCATTTTGAATGAGCTTGCCGATTTGCATGCCAAGGGCTTCAAAGAGGTTACTTTGCTCGGACAGAATGTGAATAGCTATCGTTATGTCGCTCCTGACGGCGAAACGGTTACTTTTGCTCGCCTTTTGTCAATGGTGGCAGAAGCGGCACCCGATATGCGTGTGCGTTTTACCACTTCGCATCCCAAAGACATGAACGACGACATCATCGAAACAATCGCCCGCTACCCCAATATATGCAACCACATACACCTGCCGGTGCAGTCGGGCAGCAACTCGGTATTGAAAGCAATGAACCGTCATTACACTCGCGAGTGGTATCTCGACCGCATAGCTGCGATACGTCGCATGATTCCCGATTGCGGTATCTCAACCGATATGTTTACCGGCTTCCACAATGAGAGCGAAGAAGATTTTCAAGAGACACTCTCACTCATGCGTGAAGTGGGGTTTGACTCGGCTTTCATGTTTAAGTACTCTGAAAGACCCGGCACTATGGCTTCAAAAAATCTCCCCGACAATGTGCCTGAAGATGTGAAGATTGAGCGGCTGAATCGCATGATCGCTTTACAAAACGAGCTGTCGCTTGCCTCAAACCGCCGCGATATAGGAAAGACTTTTGACGTACTCATCGAGGGTGTTTCAAAACGCAGCAAGGAACAGTTTGTCGGACGCACTCAACAAAACAAAACTATGGTGTTTCCACGCGGAGGTCATCGCATAGGCGATATTGTCAATGTGCGCGTGGTCGAGGTTTCATCGGCGACGCTCATTGGAGAATTGGTTTAAGAGTTTTTTATTATTTATAAAATGGCACAGATGATTTCTCAGCCCAAGGAGGTGCTGTGGAACAGGAACTATATAGCCGTGTGTACAGCCAATTTCCTGCTCTTTTTCTCGTTTTACCTGTTGCTGCCCATGTTGCCGTTTTACTTGCGCGACACGTTTGCAGCCGACAAACAACTCATAGGTATCATATTATCAGGTTATACGATCACGGCTCTTATCGTTCGCCCGTTTGGCGGATTTATTGTTGATAGTTTTCCACGAAAACCGGTTCTGCTCATCTGTTATTTTGCGTTTTTCGTATTTTTTGCAGGCTACCTGATTGCCGGTACAATATTGTTTTTTGCTATCGTACGAGCGTTGCACGGATTCACGTTTGGAGCTGTTACCGTAGCCAACAGCACAATGGCGATTGATGTGCTTGCTCCGTCGCGACGAGCCGAAGGTATCGGCTACTACGGGGTGAGCAACAACCTTGCAATGGCAATAGGACCCTCATTGTCGATGTATATGTATGAGAATGGCATCACGCCCGAACTTATTTTTGTTGTAGCTCTTGTTTCGTCAGGGCTCGGGTTATGTCTCAATGCAACACTTAAAACCCGCAAACGCCAACTTGTAAAAGACAAGCAACCTATATCTCTCGACCGCTTTTTCCTTACTAACGCATTGCCCGAAAGTGCCATGGTGATGTATTTCTCATTTGCCTATGGCATACTTTCAACCTATGTCGCCATTTATGGCAAAGACGAGGTGGGTATCGACGGCGGAAGCGGGTTGTTTTTCCTCTTGCTTGCAGTAGGACTGATCGGAGCACGTCTGCTATCGGCGCAGTGGGTAAAACGCGGATTGTTGACGCGCAATATCGGTGTAGGCATGGCTATCACCATTATAGGATTTATTATGTTTGTGTTATGGCGCACACCCGGCGGATTTTATACCTCGGCTTTGGCCCTTGGCTGCGGATATGGCGCAATGTGTCCGTCGTTTCAGACAGTATTTATCGATCTCGCCCCCAATAGCCGTCGTGGCACGGCTAATTCCACCTACCTCACATCGTGGGATTTGGGATTGGGTATAGGTGTGTTGCTTGGCGGGTCTATTGCCGAACATTTGTCTTACCACACAGCCTATACTGTAGCCGCCATGGCCTGCATAATAGGAATTGTGACGTTTCTGTGGCACACAGCCGGTCACTTCAACCGTCACAAACTTCGATAACTCTTTTGACCTTTTGTAACAATATCGACACGGGGGTGGGGGAGTTGGAGGTTGAAAAATGCTATGATTTTGGGCGATTTGATAGCAAAAAAGACTTTTAACGCGCAAAATGGCAAGTTTTAACACAATAACTTAACCCAAATTATATACAATTCAAAAAAAATATACTAACTTTGCGCCTTAGATTTTACTACATTCACGGAAGACCGATATTTTCTGTCCCAAATTAATGAAAATAAGTATAATAAATATGTTTAATTAAAACTCATTATGAAAAAACTGTTTCTATTACTTTTAGCAGTCTTTACAGTTTCTCTTAATGCTTACTCTCAGGTTCGTGTAAGCGGAACCGTGGTTTCGGAAGAGGACGGTGAGCCTATTATCGGAGCCACTGTATCGGTAAAAGGAAATAGCAAACTCGCTATTGCCACCGACATAGATGGAAACTTCACTCTTGAGGTGCCGTCTCAATCTTCTGTCATAGAGATTAAGTATATCGGTATGCACCCCGAAGAGGCAAAGGCGAGTGAATTTCCCAAAACAATTGCAATGAAATCAAACACACAACAACTCGGTGAAGTTGTTGTGACAGGTATGGCAAACGTTGACAAACGATTGTTTACCGGCGCATCGGCTAAGATCGATGCCGATGAGACTCGCTTGTCGGGTGTTGCCGATATTTCCCGCTCGCTCGAAGGACGTGCGGCAGGTGTGTCGGTGCAAAACGTGTCAGGTACATTTGGTACAGCTCCCAAAATCCGTGTGCGTGGTGCGACATCAATCTACGGTACATCAAAACCTCTGTGGGTGGTTGACGGTGTGATACTTGAAGATGCGGTTGAGATTTCGGCCGACGCGCTTTCATCGGGTGATGCCGAGACTCTTATCGCTTCGGCAATCGCAGGTCTTAACGCCGATGACATCGAGTCGTTCCAAATTCTTAAAGACGGTTCGGCTACATCTATATATGGTGCACGTGCCATGGCGGGTGTGATTGTCGTGACAACCAAGCAGGGACGTGCCGGCAAGACCAGCATCAACTATACCGGTGAGTTTACCTACCGCATGAAACCCAATTACAACGATTTCAACATCAGTAACTCACAAGAGCAAATGGGTATATATAAGGAGATGGAGCAAAAAGGATGGCTCTCGTTTGCATCGCTTGCCAATTCTTCATCTTCAGGTATTTATGGTACAATGTATAAACTCATTGACACATATAATACTACATCGGGGCAATACGGATTGGCAAATACAGCATCGGCCCGCAATGCATATTTGCGTCAGGCCGAGTTCCGAAATACCGATTGGTTTGATTTGTTGTTCAATGACAACATAATGCAAAATCATGCAGTCAGCATCTCGGGTGGTACCGATAAAGGTACATTCTATACATCGTTCTCGTTTATGGACGACCCGGGATGGTACAAGTCAAGTGAAGTTCAGCGTTATACGTTCAATGCCAACGCGACCTATAACCTTTCAAGAACATTGAAAGTGAAATTGCTCACCAGCGATTCTTATCGTAAACAAACTGCTCCAGGTACATTGAGCCAGGAAGTTGACGTTGTTTCAGGTGCTGTGTCACGTAGCTTCGACATCAACCCCTATTCTTATGCGTTGAACACTTCTCGCACAACCGATCCAAATGCTACGTTGACACGTAACTATGCCGATTTCAATATCTTTGACGAGCTTGAAAACAACTATATCGACATTAATGTGACCGACTTGAAGTTCCAGGGCGAACTCAACTGGAAACCCTTGGCAGGTCTTGAATTTAATGTAATCGGAGCGTTCCGTCATTCATCTTCAAAACAAGATCACTATGTGAAAGACGCTTCAAACCAAGCTAACGCCTACCGTGCCGGTGTGATTCCCGAAAACGCTACTATACGCGCTTCCAACCCCTATCTTTACACCGACCCCGATGATCCCAACTCGTTGCCGCAAACAGTGCTTCCTAAGGGTGGTATTATTTATCATACACTTTATGAAATGTCACAATATGACGTGCGTGCAACAGCTAAATTTGACCGCACTTTCAACAACGACCATATAACAAGCGTGTTTGGCGGTTTGGAAGCAAGTTCTATCGACCGTCGCACAGAGTATTTCCAAGGTTGGGGTATTTGTTACGAAAACGGAAATCTTCCGTTTACCGACTGGAAGTTGTTTAAACAGATGAATGAAGAAAACGCCAGCTATTTCAGCGATCAATCTTCTTATCGTCGCTCAGCCGCATTCTTTGGAACAGCGTCTTACTCTTACCAAGGTAAATACATCATCAACGGAACATTGCGCTATGAAGGTTCAAACAAACTTGGCAAGTCAAGCCAATCTCGTTGGTTGCCTACGTGGAACGTATCGGCAGCATGGAACGCCGATTCTGAGTCATGGTTCCGCAATCCTATAGTTTCAACTGCCAAGCTCCGCGCTTCTTACTCACTTACAGGTGAAAGCGGTCCCGCGAGCGTATCAAATGCATTGGCAATATATACACCCACACGTCCATGGCGTCAAGATACAGATGCCTATGAGGAAGCCCTCATGATCAGTGAACTTGGCAACTCTGAACTTACATACGAAAAGAAACGCGAGTTTGACCTTGGTGTTGACCTCGGTTTCCTTGACAACCGTTTGAATCTTGTATTTGACTGGTATGTGCGCGACAACCACGACCTTATCGGTTATGTGTTCACCGAGGGTGTCGGCGGTACAATACGCAAATGGGCCAATGCTGCTTCGCTTGCGTCTCATGGTGTCGAATTTACACTTTCAACACGCAATATCATTACAAAAGATTTCTCTTGGACAACCGACTGGACATTAGCCTATGCCAAGAACGAAATTTCCGATCTCAAATCTCGTTCTCGCGTGATCGACCTTGTACAAGGTTCTGGTTATGCAGTGCAAGGTTATCCTGTGCGTGCTATCTTCTCTATCCCGTTTGTAGGACTTAACGAAGAAGGTATTCCTCAAATCATCAACGAAAAAGGCGAAGTGACAACTTCCGACATCAACTTCCAAGACTTTGAAAACCTTGACTTCTTGAAATATGAAGGTCCTGCCGACCCCACTGTTACAGGCGGTTTCGGAAACCAATTCCACTGGAAAGGTTTCCACCTGAATATCTTCTTGACCTACGCGTTTGGAAACAAGATACGTCTCGATCCGGTATTCTCGGCATCTTACAGCGACTTGTCGGCGATGCCTAAGGAATTCAAGAACCGTTGGGTTGCTCCCGGCGATGAATTGAAGACCGATATTCCGGCTATCGCTTCGCGCCGTCAGTACTATAACGACCCCTATTTGTCATACGCCTACAACGCTTATAACTACTCGACAGCTCGTATCGCCGACGGTGACTTCATTCGCATGAAAGAGGTGTCATTGACCTACGACCTGCCACGAACTGTATTGAATGCTTTGAAACTTTCATCGGCATCTGTTAAATTCCAAGCAACAAACTTGTTCTTGATTTACAGTGACGACAAGCTCAACGGACAAGATCCCGAGTTCTTCAACTCAGGTGGTGTTGCCTCTCCTATACCAAAGCAATTCACTTTCACTTTGCGTTTCGGAATTTAATAAATGTAATTACAATTTAGAATTTTATGAAATTGAAAAATATATTATACGGTTTGTCAGCAGTTGCAGTAGTGTCTTTGACATCTTGTGACGATTTTCTTGACAAAATACCCGATACTCGCGTCGAACTTGAAAAGACCGAGCAATTGAGTATGTTGCTTGTAACCTCATATCCGAGCGCCAACTATGCATTGACATGTGAACTCTCAAGCGATAACTATGAGGACAACAACTCACCCGACGAAAACGGTACACGTTACAATCTCACCCCTTATGACAAGGGCGATGATGAAATCTTTGCCTGGGAAGATGTGAAATCGGCTACAGGCACCGATTCACCCTCATTTGTGTGGGAATACTACTATCTCGCAATTGCCGGTGCCAATGCCGTCCTCGACAAATTGCCTGAACTTGAAGCTCAAGGCGAGGAACTTGCCGGTTATGAGCAACTGCCTGCAATCAAAGCCGAGGCACTTCTCATTCGTGCTTATTGCCACTTCACTCTTGCAAATATCTTCTGCGAAGCCTATCGCGGGCCGGAAATGAGCCAAACAATTCTCGGTATTCCATATATCATGGAACCTGAGACAACTGTTAAACCACACTACGACCGTGGCACTCTCGCCGATGTTTATGACAAGATCGAAGCCGACTTGACCGAGGCTCTTCCGTTGGTAAACAACGGTCTTTATGAAGTGTCCAAATATCACTTCAATGTAGCTGCCGCCAATGCATTTGCAGCTCGATTCTACTTGTTTAAACGCGATTACAAAAAAGCGTTGACCTATGCCAATGCTGCATTTGGCGGTGAAGGTGTCGATGTTTCTCAATACATGTCAGATATTTGGCAAAATCTTGGAAACTTCTACTACATCAGCGACTTTGGTTTGTATTACAACAATATAGATAAACCTCGCAACTTGATGCTGTTCCCTACCTATTCAACATTCTGGCGCCGCAACATCGGTTACCGTTATGCTGTGACTCGCGATGCCAAGCGTGCAACTCTTCAAGGCCCCGGCCCGACATGGGAAGGTTATCGCTACCGTGCAAGCAATGGTACAGGCGAGGTGTTCTCGATGAACCCCTGTTTCAATGGTGCTTGCGGTGTTAACGGCAAATCAGAGTATGGAACATATTTTGCAGGAAGCTGTAACGAGCAATTTGAATATACCGACAAGGTTGCCGGTATCGGATATACCCACATGACACGAGCCGAGTTTACGGGCGAGGAAACCTTGCTCACACGCGCCGAAGCCAAATTATTTCTTGGTGACAAACTTGGTGCCATTGCCGATCTCGCAGTGTGGGAGAAGGCTCACCGCGTGACTCGTGACGGTGACTACTATATCGACCTCACCGAGCAGTCTATCCGCGCTTTCTATGCCGACAAAGATCCCGGCTACGGTATTGTGAAACCGATTCACATCGATGAAGTTTATCCGTGTGAATACTCGGTGAGCGATGATATCGAACCCATCTTGCAATGTATCCAGCACTTCCGCCGTATCGAGACAATCCATACCGGAATGCGATTCTTCGACATCAAGCGCTATGGCTTGGAATTTTCTCGCAAGATTGGTGCCGACCGTGTTGAGACTCTCACGATGCTTGACCCGCGCAAGGCCATCCAGATTCCTACCGAGGTTATCGCTGCAGGTCTTGAACCCAATAAACGCATCAACCAAGAGGTTGCCAACGCAATTGAAAAATTTGAAATCGCAAAATAAAAACCGCTATGAATATGAAATTCAATAAATATATTTTGGCTGCAGTCGCTTCACTGGCTATGTCACCTGCTTTTGTATCGTGCGGTGATGACGACGATTTTACAGAAACAATATTCCCCGATGTGTCCGACGAGGTTGATCCCAACTCGGCAACATATAAGTTTGACACTTGGTTGAATCAAAATTTCCGCGATCTCTACAACCTCGACTTCTGCTATCGTTTGGTAGACGTTGAGACCGATATGAACTACAACCTTGTGCCGGCTACTTATGAAAAAGCCCGCGACTTGGCTTTGCTCACCGACTTCTTGTGGTTTGACGCCTACAAGGAACTTGCCGGCGAGGAATTTCTCAAGTCCTATGGACCTCGCATCATTCACCTCATCGGCTCTCCTGCCTACAACCCCTCTACGGGGACTATCATACTCGGTCTTGCCGAGGGTGGTATAAAGGTGACTCTTTATCGAGTGAATGATCTTGATGTGACCAACTTTGACCAATTAAATGAATATTACTTCCGTACAATGCACCATGAGTTTGCTCACATTCTTCACCAGACAAAGAGCTACCCGACTGAGTTCAACTCATTGAGCAACGGACGTTATGACGATAACAACTGGCAAAACCGCAACGGCGGTATCGTGACTTCTATCGGTTTCATCACTCCCTATGCAAGTTCACAAACTCGTGAAGACTTTGCCGAGACAATCGCCAATTTTGTGACGCGCACCGATGATCAATACAACTTCCTGTTGTGGTGTGCCGACCAAAACTGGTATTCAGGCGAAGACTCTACCGACCAATCTACAGCGTGGTGTTACTATTACTATGCCAATGAGGAAGCACAGCAGAAAAACGAACGCACCTACACATTGCGTTTTGTTGAAGACAAAGTGCTTAATCTCATGACAGTCGTTGATGAAGCAACAGGTCGCTCTTTCTCTACAGTTGCCGAAGTTGAAGCCTATTTGGCTGAAATGGGCGAGAAGTACATCATGTATCCCTATGAGATTTCTGACCAGGTTGACGGACGCGCCATAATCACACAAAAAGTGAACATCGCCCGCAACTGGCTCAAAGACGAGTGGGGCATTGACTTTGACAAACTCCGCGAGATCGTTCAATACCGTCAAGCCAATTTCGATATCGATGCGCTTCGTCAGGAAATCGAGAATATTCAATAATGATGTCTCTTAATTACAGTAAAAATTATCACGTATGAAAAAGTATATATTTCTATCTATCGCATTGCTGAGCGGAGTTGCGTTCACATCATGCAATAACGAGGAAGAGGACATCTTTGATCAATCGGCCGCAGAGCGTCTTGAGGCATCAAAGGCCGAATATACCGAAGTATTTACTGCCAATGGCGGTAAATGGCTCATGGAATATTTTGCCAACACAGATGAGCAAGGCTATGCCTATGTGGTGACATTCAATGCCGACGGAAGTGTGAACTTTGCCGGCAACAATAAGTGGCTTAACGGTTATAAAAGCGAAAATTCATTGTGGGAGATAATTCTTGACAATGGTCCTGTTTTGACATTCAACAGCTACAACTCGGTATTTCACATTATGAGTGACCCTGCCAATATCGTAGGCGGACCCACAAGTGACATCGATGGCAGCGACATCGACGAGACCGGTACAGGTCACGCCGGCGACTATGAATTTATGATTATGGGTGCTACCGAGGAATCGGGCGATGATATTCGTCTTAAAGGCAAGAAACGCGGCTACAATATATGGATGCGTCCGCTTGTCGCCGACACCGACGACAAGGCATTCCTTGCCGAGTATGCGGCTGCATCTTCTAAAATGTTCAACACAAAGATTTCTCCGCTATACATGACCGATGATACCGGCGAACGTTTCATCGTTACAACCGACGGCGAAGGCATATTCAACTTCTATCCCGAAGCCGGCGACCCTGTGACTCAAACAGTGAGCTACAACGCCATGATGACCCCCGAGGGAGTGCGTTTTATGTATCCCGTAGCGATACCGCGTGCCAACGGCGACTATCTTGTGGTAGAAAACTTCGTGCTTGACGAGAGCAAGCAACTTGTGTGTGAGTATGATTCTCATGTTGCGACAATCACAGCAGGCGTGCCTGCCAATCAATTTGTGCGCACCGGCTTGTCTTGGTCGGCACAGTATAAAGAGGAACTCGTTGGCGGTGAAGTTGCAGCGATCATGCAGGCTGTTGCCGATGAAGCATTGAATGCGTTTAAACCGCGTAAGGTGACATTTAGCGGACTTGAATTTTCATATAATGCAAAAGAACAATGCTATCTTTTGACATTGAAGATGTCGGGCGTTTCAAATGTTGCTTACTATGGAACTGAATCAGTAGGTGATGATGAAACCATTTCGTTCTCATTCCCTACAGGAGATGACTTGTCTTGTACTACAAACGGAAAGAATTGTTATAACCGTATAGCTTCAATAAAAACGTTATTGGATTATCTGACAACCAATAAATTTGAACTTCAAGTGGCATCGGCAACAAATCCGTCGGAAATCAAGTTTGTAAGTGCTGCTAATTCATCAGACTACTTTACAGTATCGCTCAAATAAGAGCGATGCTGTTTCCGAAATAGAACACAATCAAATTAATCAATATTTAAATTATTATCAGTTATGAAAAAATTTACTACTTCATTGTTTGCATTGGCAGTTGTTGTATCGGCAGTAGCTCTTCCTTTGCAGAAAACTGCTCCCGAGGCAGCGCCGTTTGAGCCGTTAAAAGCTGTTGATTTTACAACAGTAAAGCAAATGCCAAAATATAATTTTGCACCTCTTCAATTGGAGAAAAAAGGGTATATGGGAATGATCAAGTCAAATTCGATCTCAACAAAAGCTCTTCCTGATGGTGTAACTCCGACAATATACTATTCTGATCCTTCAGGTGCATTTTATCCTATGAACTCATTCTCTTTGAATGGTGCTGAAGGATATGTTTTGCCCGCTATTCTCGTTCCTGCGTATGCTACTCTTGATTGGATTAACTATTCATATTATATGGCTACAGATGCGACTACAGGTCGAGAAACTCCGACTCTTGTAGGAAGCGATGCGACATGGTCATGGTCATATGCCGATTTTTATGGCTCGGAAGCTACTGCTGAAACTGAAGATTTGACTACAAGCAATCAGCCCATGCCTTTAAAAGGATTCCCCGAAGTGGCACCTGTATTGACCGCTAATGGTGATGCAAATTTGCAATATGAAACCAACTTCCCTATTTATGGTGGTAATGGCGCTTATGGCGAAGCTTTTCTGACAGCTAATAGCAGCACGGGGTATGTTGTAAGCGATCTCGTTTATACTGGCGTTAAGTCTTATGATGTTTTCTCGGATAATTTCTATGGTCATTTATATACAGGCTCGTTTGGTAGTGGCGCAAATGATTTTGGCGATGGTACAAACGCCAATCCCGGTTCAGGCTGGGACGCTTGGGCAACCTATTATGGCTTTACCGATTATTCTGTAGACGGTATGGTTCAAATTTTCAACAAGCCGGCATCTCCTTATGCATTAAATGATCTCACTGTGCTCGCTTTTGTCGATTGCGCAGCCGGAGCAGAATTGAATTTCACATTCTTTAAACTAAATGATGAGGGTCAAGTTACGTCTGAGGTGGTTAAAGAGTATACCTATACATTTGCAGAGGCTTATAATTCAAATTCAACCGGAATGTATTATCCTATTACAGTCCCGTTTACATCAACCGATGCTCTTGGGTTTGAACTTGATTATCAATTGATAGATTGCGGTATGGCAATGATGATTACAGGTTTCTACGATTCTGCGTTTACAACATTTGACTTGCCTGTTGCATTTTATCTTGATGGAACAACCTCTACTATAGTTGGTGGTACAAGTTTCTATGCATATACCACTTTTAATTACAATGGTCAAGCAATGGCTAATTTATTCCAGTTCCCATATTCATTCTATACCGACAAAACTTATACTACAACAATAAGTCCTGTGTCAATGAATATTACAATGAATCTTGAATATCCTTATCTCCAAGTATACGGAAACTATACAACCGGTGAAGGATATGAGCCTAAGGCTGAATATACTGTAGGAGCTTATGCAGGCGGCTCGGTAGAGATTGGTATGTTGTGCTCGGCTTACGCTTCTGATATTATCTATGAAACTGCCGACGGCAGCGATATCCCTTCATGGTTGACTGTTGAAATTTCAGACAACACATTTGATTATTCAGGATTGACTGGTGAGGATGTAATCGTTAAATTCAGCGTCGATGCAAATGTAGAAGACGTGAACCACACTTGTGACATCGTGCTTTCTTACAAAGGACAAACACAAACATTCCACGTTAATCACTATTCAAGCAGCGTTGAAAACATCGGTAACGATGCTGTTGAAACAGTTGAAAGCGAATATTACAACTTGCAAGGTCAAAAACTCGTTGCTGCTCCACAAAACGGCGTCTTTATCCAAAAGAACATCAAGGCCGACGGTTCAGTTCAAAACGTGAAAGTAGTGAAATAATTTCCATAAGCAATATCGGCAGATCAGGGTGATCTGCCACCCGAAACAACCTTTCGGGTGACACCCAAACCGCAGGGGCAGCACATCGCTGCCCCTGCGTCATTTCCTCCTTAAACACGCTCCCCACCCTGTTCACCCAACACCCTGAGTACCCCACAACACCGCCACCTGTAATATTATGCGCATTTTCACGTTAATAGATTTAGGTAATGAGCCAATTTTCAACAATTCCTAAATTACCCATGTAAATGAAAAATGAGTTTATTGCAAAAATAAAAAGGTCGATTGCAATGCACCGATTGCTTGAGGATAATGCCCGAGTGATTGTCACACTTAGCGGCGGAGCCGATTCGGTTGCGTTGCTCAGAGTCCTTGTTTCGTTGGGCTATGATTGCATCGCGGCTCATTGCAATTTTCATTTACGGGGCAATGAGTCTGACCGCGATTGTTCTCATGCGATAGCAGTTGCAGAGCGGCTTGGCGTGAAATGCCATGTCAAAGATTTTGATGTGCCGGCCTACGAAAATGAGCATGGTGTGTCGACCGAAATGGCGTGTCGGGAATTGAGATACAAATGGTTTGAAGAGTTACGCAAAGAACTTGATGCCGATGCCATAGCTGTGGCGCATCATCAAGATGACAATATAGAAACGTTTTTCCTTAATCTGTTGCGAGGTACAGGTATTGCCGGATTAACAGGCATGTCTCCACGCAATGGCTTAATCATTCGCCCTATGCTTGATTGTACACGTCTCGAAGTGGAACGTTATCTTGGCGAATGCGGGCTTGAATATGTTACCGACAGTACAAATCTCCAAAATGATTTTTCACGCAACAGACTGCGCAATATTATACTTCCCGCTATATATGAAAATTTTCCCGACGCGAGCAAGACTATAGCTTCTACAATAGGAGCATTGAGAGAAAATGAGGCGATATACCGCCGTTATGTGGAGTGTGCCGACAAGCAGTATCGACATGGCGACAATATAGACCTGTCGGCTCTCATTGCCAATGAACCTAATTCAACGACCATGCTGTTTGAACTTATACGTCCCTACGGATTTAATTACACCCAAGCCGGGAATATCATTGAAGCAGCACGGCAATCTGGTAAACAGTTCTTTGCCGAGGATTATACAGCCTTGATAAATCGTGACTCCCTGTTGATTTCACATAACGACCAGAGCGACAGTGAGCATGAATATATTATAGATTTAAATCACGATGTGGATAAACCGATTGCGCTCTCAGTGACAATATCAGACACCTGTGACATGAGCATGGCAACAGGAACCGGTGCGATAGCTCTTGATGCCGATGTGTTGAAAGGTAATCCATGTTTCAAGTTGCGCCATTGGCAAAAAGGAGACCGACTGGCACCCTTTGGCATGAGAGGTACAAAAAAGCTGAGCGATATATTTTCAGATGCCAAACTTTCGCTAAATGAAAAATCCAAAGTATGGGTTCTAACCCGCAACGATGTGATTTTATGGGTGGTGGGACTCAGAGCGTCACGACATTTTCCTGTGACAGAAGCCACTTCTCAAGTTATATCCATATCGGTCGATATGACATAGAACACCGTTGCCGCAAAGGGTAAAATGCAGGGGTGGGGTGAACATTATTATTTTTATTT
>CAZBUT010000004.1:0-15676 GCA_964495165.1 uncultured Muribaculaceae bacterium
GCGAAGGTTATGGCAATTCACGCGACTGCTCTATCGGTTTGTCGGAATCATTGACCGAATTGTTCAAATACGGCGGTTACAACTACACTTCAATGAACCGTATTCCAAGCGAAATGGCATACGGAGGTGTTTCTACATTGACCAACTCATATGTTGACACTTATCTTGGCGCATGGACCACAATGTATCGCTACATTTCCACTGCCAACCAAAGCATTGCCAACCTCAAAAAATATGCGACATTTAACGAAAACGAAAAGGCGGTGATTGAAGCCGAATTCCGTTTCTTCCGCGCATTGTATTACTCTGTATTGGCAAAACGCTATCCTGAATTGATTATCTATACCGATAACATGGAGGAATATCAAAAGGATAAAGGCACTCAACCTGTAGCCGATGCCTATCAGCTCATTTATGATGACTTGAAATTTGCCGGCGAAACACTTCCCGTGAGCACAACACCTAACGGACGTTTGACTTCGGGTGTTGCTTATGCGCTTCTTTCTCGCGTGATGCTTTATGCCGAACGCTGGAGCGATGCCAAAGCCGCTGCCGAAGAGGTTATGAAACAAGGCTATTCAATGCCTGCCGACCTTGAAACTCCATTCACCAATGGCGGAGAAGGTGCAATATTCCAATTCTGCTTTGACCTCACTGCTCAAACTCATCAATTTGACGCTTACTATTCACCCGGTGGTGACAAAGCCGCTTATGGCAACCCCGTCAGCGGAGGCTACGGCTGTCCTACTCAGGAAATGGTTGAGTCATTTGAATATGCAGGCGGTGGTGAAGTTGACTGGTCGGAATGGCACAATGCCGAAGGCACAAACGTAACACCTCCCTACGAAAAACTCGAACCGCGTTTCCACCACACAGTTCTTTACAACGGAGCTGCATGGAAAGACCGCACTATCGAATCATTTGTAGGCGGAGCCGACGGTTGGCTTGAATGGATGAAATCAGACTTATGCGACGGTAAATCCACTACAGGTTACTATTTGCGTAAACTTGTTGATGAAAACAACATGTTTGCCGACGGAACAAAGAGCGTTAAACCCTATACATTCATACGTTATGCCGAAGTGCTTCTCAACTATGCCGAAGCATGTTACCGTTTAGGTGAAACCGGCGAAGCATTGGCTAAAGTTAATGACGTGCGCACCCGTCCGGCAGTAGGTCTCAGCACATTGACTGTATCAGGCGAAAAAATCATGGACGCTATACGTCAAGAACGTAAAGTTGAACTTGCTTATGAAGGTCACTATTATTGGGATATGCGTCGTTGGGGTCTTGCCCACACTGCATTTACCGGCATCAAAGCCCACGGTCTCAAAATCGAGAAAAATGCTAACGGTACATACACCTACTTCTATGTAGAAGTTGACGACCAAGACCGCAACTTCCCCGAAAAGATGTATAGCCTTCCTATTCCGGAAAGCGAATTGAATAATAACGCAACAATTACTCAAATACCGGCTTGGAACTAATATTTAAATCAATATTGAAATGAAAAAGAATATATTATATCTTTTAGCGCTGGTTATGATGGCAGTAGCAACATCTTCTTGCGAAGATCCGGAATATGTTGAACCTACAGCCGACCGTCAAGGTCTCACCAGCTTGAGCGCCATTTTCACTTCAGGTCCGTTTGTCGACCAAGAAATGGCACGCTTGGAAATTGGCGAAGAAATGCCCGACCGTTTGGTCATTCCTGTACCCTGGTTCTACCCTGTCGCCTCTGACGATGAAACAACCGAATACATGACATGTGTACGCATCAAAGCAGCTTTGGCTCCCAATTGTTTCATCGAACCGGGATTGACTATCCTCGACTTGACAAAGGAAAATCACTTTGTTTACACCGATGCTCAAGGCAACAAAAAGAACATAATCATCACCGGTGAACGTGTTAAATCAAATGCTTGCGAAGTCATTTCATTTTCTCTTGTCGAGCCGGCTATCAACGGTTTGATCGACAAGGCTGAGAAAAAAGTGTCTTTGATTTCAGCAGAAAGCCTCAATGGCGCATTGGCAACATTTGAAATTTCGGCTCACGCAACAATCAGCCCCGATCCCTCGGTTGAAGCTCTTAACTATGACGAGCCTGTAACATTGACTGTGACTGCTCACGACGGTGTTACAAAAGCCGAATATATCGTAGTTAAAAATGTTCCTGAAAAGATTGAAGCAGGATTCAATAAAGAAAGCGTTGAACAATTGTTTAACTTTGACCCGGTTTCTAACCTCGGATTACCCGCATTTGATCAACCGGTAGGTCCTACATTGGCGGCATTGCAAGGCAAATTGGTTATCTGTATAGGCGACGGAACAACTCCGATCTACATCAACGGTCTCACAGGCGTTAAGATGGGCGAAATCAACCTTGGCTCAGCTGTTGCAGGTAGTGTGACAAATGACGAAGCCGAAAACCTTTTGATTGTCAACAAGGCTCTTGGCAAAGAAACTGTAAACATCTACCGCACTAAGTCGGTAACTGAAGCTCCTACTTTGTTCCACTCATTTGTTAACTCAAATGCCGGTGGTCTCCCCTGTGGATCTAAGATCAAAGTTATCGGTAACATCGACGGCGAAGCATTGATTACATTGGTACACGAAGGTGTTGCAGGCGTTACAACCGCAAGCAAGTTCACTGTACTCGTTGTAAGCGGCGGTGCTGTTGTATCTGAACAAGTAATGGATCTCTCAGGCGCAGGATTGTCATGGAATACAGCTCCGGTTAATACCGCCGCTATCGTTCCAATCTCAACTAATCCGACCGACGGTTGTCTCCACACTCAATATGGACCGAGCTACTTAAGCTACATCAATGCGAGCGGTGCTATCGTTGCTCAATACAACTCAGATACTACCGGTTGGGGATTGAATCCTAACTGTCTTGACTCTAAGAGATTCAACAATGTAAACTATGCAGCATTGTTTGTTGTGAGCCACTTCCCTGCATGGGGTATGGGTCCTCAATTGTATCTCTACAATGTAAGCGATATGAGCAAGTTCACCGGAACATCTGTAACAGACTTGGCTTGTCTTGAACTCACCAACCAAGCTATACCCTGGTATCAGACAGGTTCTTACTCTATTGCATCGGGTGACGTTGTTATCGCGCCAAGTGCCGATGGCTTCAAGCTCTATATCTACTACTACGACCACAACTCTCAAGTTGTAGGTTGCTACGCAGCAGATTGTATTAAGAAATAATACATAACGATCCAAAGGGAGCTCCGATACGGTTTTGACGGTAACGGAGTTCCCTTTGATTAATTTTATCAATAAGATACATCAATGAAACTCAATCGTATAATTCTTATCCCCGCTACATGCTTGGCATTTACGATAGGCATGACATCTTGCGGAGAAGACAATGACGTTCAATGGTGGGACTGGAGCACGCCTCAAGAAGATCCTGAAACTCCTGAAGAACCCGAAGAAGAAACGCCAGAAGTTGACCCCAACGAAGCTATCGCGGCTCTCGGCTGGATCAATGAAACCGTGACTCTTGAAGCATCTTGCGGAGAAATTCCCGATTATATCCAAATCTACAAAGCTCCCGCTACTCTCCAAGAGAAAGACGTATTTGCCTATATCGCTGTTGCCGACATGTCACAAGCTACATTTAACGTGCTCGGAGACGCTGAAAACCTCTATACTCCTTCGGCTCAATATGAAGCTTCATCGGCACCCGTTCTTGTAAACGGCGGATACTTCTATTTGTCATCACTCAGCTTGATTATGCGTGAAGGTCAGTTAATCTGCCCCAACAACCAAGTTGATTCTCCCGACTGGACTACCACTTATTACTATCCCCCACGCGGTACTTTTGCAATGCAAAAAGACGGCAGCGTAGAAGTCAGCTGGGTTTACACATTGCTAAGCGGTGTTTCTTACTCTTACCCGACTGCAATGCCTCTTGAAGCAGACCGCATTCCCAATGCAAGCTATCCCGAAGGCGCAACCGAGTTCAAAGCAGAAACTGCAATTGGCGGAGGTCCGGTTCTCACTCGTGGCGGTGAAATTCTCAACACTTGGGAAGACGAATATCTTAACGTGAATCCTACCGACAACCGTCCACGCACCGCGATCGGTTATATACCCGAGACCAAACGCATCGTGCTGTTTGCTTGCGCAGGTGACGGTATCGAAAGCGTGAGCGGTCTCACTCTTGATGACGTAGCAAATGTAATGCTCAACATAGGTTGCACCGAATCAATCAACCTCGACGGCGGCGGCTCTACTGTTATGCTCATCAACGGAACAGAAATTGTGAAGCCAAGCAACGGAAAGCAACGCTCTGTAGGAAGCTGTGCCGCTATAATGTAATAAACTCCAACGAACTTTCATAACATGAAGAAATTTAAGCTTATACTGAATTTTATCGCATCTGTATTCGTGGCATCGACACTTGTAGCCTGTTCCGAAGACAATCCGACAGAATGGTGGGATCCTACAGATCCCGATAACACTGAAAACACCGATGAGCCGGAAAACAATACCCCGGACACACCGGAAACGGTTGAAGCGAAACCTCGTTTCATTTGGATTGACGCAGGTGCCAATTTCGTTGAATTTGCCAACAGCAAAGAAAACATCGCACGCGACTTGCAAAAAGCATACGATGCCGGATTTACCGACATCGTGGTTGATGTGCGTCCGTCAATGGGCGATGTGCTTTTCAACACAACAGTTGGCGACCAAGCTACTCAATTGGCTACTTGGGCAGGCGGTTATTACCACTACCACAAACGCACCGAGACTTGGGATTACTTGCAAGCATTTATCGATGCCGGACATGAGATAGGATTGAAAGTACATGCAGCAATCAATACATTTACCGGCGGTTGCCGTCATTCTTACGGTCTTGGAGACCAAGGACTCGTATTCCGCGACAATACAAAAAAAGAATGGGTGACAACGTTGTATATCAACGAGAAGTTGGTAAATGCCATGGATAATGACAGCTATTCAACAAAATTTTTCAACCCCGCCAACGATGAGGTTCAAGAATATCTGCTCGGTCTGCTTCGCGACCTTGCGAAATATGATGTCGACGGCATTTTCTTGGATCGTTGCAGATATAACGATAAATACTCAGATTACTCAACTATCTCGAAAACAAAATTTGAGGAGTTTCTCGGTCATTCAATAACCGATTTCCCGGCTTCAATACAAACAACCTATCAAAAGAAATGGTGGGCATTCCGCGCAAAAGTCATTCATGATTTTATCGTTAAAGCCCGCGAAGCCGTAAAATCAGTCAACAGCGACATCACATTTGGAACATACGTAGGAGCATGGTACTCGACCTACAATGAAGTCGGAGTAAACTGGGCAAGTCCCAAATACAACGCCCACAACTATTACTCATGGGCTTCGACCGACTGGTCCAAATATGGCTACGCCGATCACTTGGACTTCTTGTTGCTTGGAGCTTATGCCGGAACATCAAGCATTTACGGGTCAACCGAATGGACATGCCAAGGATTCTGCCAATTGGCAAGAACAAAACTTTGCAATGACGTGAAATTTGCAGGCGGTCCCGATGTTGGCAATAGCAGCGGATATGAAAACGGAGGCGCAGGTTCATCAGTAACCAAGACTATAGATGCATGTATCAACGCATCTGACGGTTATTTCCTTTTTGACATGGTTCACGTGCGCAACTACAACTATTGGAGCGCATGCAAAACCGGTTTTGACAAATATTTAAGTACTCTACAATAGCAGTTTTTCATAAAATGAAAGTTCACACTCTCAATGTAGCAAGCGCAATGCTTGCTACATTGTTATCAATTTCAAGTCTTGACGCTCAAGCTCAAGCAATAGTAACAGGACGAGTTACAGACGGTCACAAAGGGTTGGCAGAAGTGCCTGTAACCGACGGTTTCAATATTACATATTCCGACAAAGACGGTAATTACACACTGACCACATCGGAAGAAGCCCGATTTGTATATATAACCACCCCCTCGGGATATACCGCTCCAATAGAGCAAAACACCATACCCAAGTTTTATCAGCCTTTAAGTGAAGGCAAAACCGTATATGATTTCACTCTATACAAGAACAAACACAACGACAAAAAACACACATTTGTCGTTCACTCCGATGCTCAGGTTACATCAACCGATGATTTGCATCAGTACAAAAGCGTAGTTGATGACTGCCGCAAAACCATTAAAGGAATCAAAGGTGAAGTTTTCGGCATCGACTGCGGTGACATCGTAGGCGACACACCATCGCTCTACCCCAATTATATCGATACAGTCTCGGAACTCGACATTGCAATGTATCGCGCTATCGGAAATCACGATATGACATACTACGGACGCAGCCATGAGACATCGACACAAACATTTGAAAACTATTTCGGTCCCACTCGTTATTCATTTGACAAAGGGAACGCCCACTATATAGTTATCGACAACTGCTTTTTTGTAGGACGCGAATACTTCTACATGGGTTATGTCGATGAGAAAACATTTAAATGGCTTGAACAAGACCTTGCCCGCGCACCAAAAGGCTCTCTTGTATTCCTGATTATGCACATTCCGTCACAACTCACCGAAAAGCCTCAGCAATTTAAATACGACTACTTCACCATTGCCGACCAAACAGTCAATGCTCAGGCTCTCCACCACTTCCTGAAAGATTACAAAGTCCACATTATTTCGGGACACATGCACTATAATCTTAACATGGTGTTTAACGACAATATCATGGAGCATAATACAGCAGCGGCCTGTGGCACATGGTGGCAGATTCCCGAATGTCTCGATGGCACGCCTCGCGGCTATGCCGTTTATGAAGTAGACGGAAACAACGTCGAGTGGTATTACAAAGGCGCAGGACACGACCGCGATTATCAGATGCGCGTTTATGGCATAGGCGAGTGTGAGGAATATCCGGCTGATGTTGTTGCCAATGTATGGAATTACGATTCCAAATGGACTGTCGAATTAATAGAAGACGGAGTAAAAACCACAACAATGGAAAAATTCAGCGGTTATGACCCATATACCAAAGTTTTGTGCAGCGACCGTTCAAAACTTAAATATGACTGGATTTATCCCACACAGAACGAACACATGTTCCGTGCAACGCCACGCAGTGCCAATGCAAAATTGCAAGTTAAAGTTACCGACCGCTTCGGCAACATATACATTCAAGATGTAACAAAATAAAAAAGGTAATCATGAAAATAAAATCCATTTTAGCTTCAGCTTTCCTTTTGGGAACGCTCCCCTCTTTTGCCGAAGTCACAATGCCGGCATTTTTCAGCGACAACATGGTATTGCAACAAAATTCCAGCGTGACATTTCGCGGAACAGCAAAACCCAATGCTAAAGTTTCAATAAAAACCGGCTGGGACAATAAAACAATAACCACCAAATCAGATGCCCAAGGCAAATGGACGACAGATATTACCACTCCTGCCTACGGCGGGCCGTTTGACATCAAAATCTCCGATGGTACTGCGTTGACACTGAACGACATCTACGTAGGTGAAGTGTGGTTATGCTCGGGACAATCCAACATGGAAATGCCTTTAAGAGGTTTTACAGGGCAGCCGGTTGAAAATTCGCAGGAAATGATTGCCAATGCCAATGCACGTCGCAACATACGCCTTTTCCGTCAAGAAAACGCATGGTCAACCACAGAACTTGACAATATCGACAATGCAAAATGGGAATTGCCCGATTCAGAGGCCGCCGCACAATTCAGCGCAATAGGATATGTCTTTGGCGAGCAACTCGAAAAATCGCTTAACGTGCCTGTCGGCATCATTCAATGTGCTTGGAGCATGTCAACGATACAGGCTTGGATGCCCCGTGAAACATTTGAATCAAAGTTCACCGACATAAAGCTGCCCGATGTGAAAGAAAAAGAGTTCGGGTGGACACAGGGTACACCTACATTGCTCTGGAATGCAATGGTGAATCCGTGGAAAGGATTCCCTATCGCCGGCGTGCTTTGGTTTCAAGGTGAAGCCAACACTCCAAATGCCGAGCTATACAGCAAATTATTCCCCGCAATGGTCAAAGACTGGCGAAAACTGTTTAACAACGACAGCCTGCCTTTCTATTATGCGCAATTAGCCCCATGGAAAGATATGGGTTGCGAGAAAACTGCATGGGCCGATTTCCGTCAAGTTCAAAACCAACTTCTCAACGAGGTTGACAACACAGCAATGGTTACAACCGGAGACTTAGGAGACAGCCTGTTTATCCACTTCCCGAAAAAACTCCCTGTAGGTAAACGCTTTGCCTATCTTGCTCTTAACAAAGTCTATGGATATAAAGGAATTTTGAGTGATGCTCCTATAGCAATAAGTTGCGAAAAAAATGACGACGGCACTTATTGGTTGCGCTTTAAAGGCGGAGAAAAAGGGTTGACTCCTGAAAATAAAGAACTGACCGGATTTGAACTTGTCGACATAAACGGCAAAATATTCCCGGCCAAGGCACAAATACTCAACAGCAGCAATGTGGTAAGAGTGTGGAGCGATGAAGTGCCCTACCCTGTCGAAGTGAGATATGGCTACCACAATTACTACGAAAGTTCATTGTTTAACAACGCCGGCATTCCCGCCGCTCCGTTCAAAATGGAAATCAAGCACACTGCACCGACAACACAAAAACCGGCATTGATGTGGTTTGACGCTGAAGCCAATTTCCGCCGTTTCAGTAATCGCGACAGCATAAACTACTATCTTTCAAAGGTGAAATCATTGGGCTTTACCCATGCTGTAGTGTGCATACGTCCTATCACAGGTGAAGTTTTATACCCGAGTTCAATCGCTCCTATCCACAAAGAATGGGAAGGAGACAAAAATCCGGGATTTGATTACTTGGGATATTTCATCGAACAAGGTCACAAACTCGGTCTTGAAGTGCTTGCTTCGATGAATGTATTCTGCGCAGGCAATAACCACAAAGAACGCGGTCTTGTGTATGAGGGACACCCCGAATGGGCATCAACCTACTATGATGCTCAAAAAGGCATTATTCCCATCACAAAACTGAAAGGGCCTCATAAATACGGAGCTATGGTAAATCCAATCAATGAGGAATACCAAAAATACATTATAAGCGTGATGCAGGAAATTGTAACCAAATATCCAAATATAGACGGTTTGATGCTTGACCGCGTGCGCTATGACGGAATATCTACCGATTTCTCAAATCTCAGCCGTGAGAAGTTTGAAGAGTATATCGGACAAAAAGTGAAAAATTTCCCGAAAGATATTTTATCATGGGAAAAAGACGGTGAACGCTACAAACCTGTATTCGGAAAATTGTCAAAACAATGGGCCGAATGGAGAACAAAAAATATTACCGAGTTTATGGCTCGCGCACGCAAAGAAGTCAAAGCTGCCAATCCTAATGTCGATTTCTGTACCTATACAGGGGCTTGGTATCCTTCTTACTATGAAGTCGGTGTGAATTTTGCCAGCAAGGAATACGACCCCAGCAAAGACTTTGAATGGGCAACTCCCAACTATAAGAACTATGGATATGCCGAGTTAATCGACCTCTATTGCACCGGTAACTATTATACCGACATAACCCTTGAAGATTACAGCAAAAGCAATAACATCGTATGGAACGAGACCGACAGCCAAGCCCAAAGCGGCACATGGTATTGCGTTGAAGGATCATGCCAAAAACTGCGTGAAATTCTCGGCAAAAACGAGTTTATGGGAGGTATTCTTGTTGACCAGTTCTATAACAACCGCAACGACTTGACCCGCACGATTGTTCAAAATCTCAAAGATTCTGACGGGCTTATGGTCTTTGACATTGTACACATTATCACAAAAGACCTTTGGAAAGAAGTTGAAAAAGGCATGAAAGAAGGAGGAAATCTATGAACGACCGCGCTTTATCGATAGATGCGTTGCGAGGATATGCTATTATTACAATGGTGCTAAGCGCATCTATAGTTTCAGGCATACTCCCCGGCTGGATGTACCACGCCCAATTGCCGCCTCCTACCCACACATTCAACCCCGACCTGCCCGGATTGACATGGGTAGATATGGTTTTCCCGATGTTCCTTTTTGCTATGGGAGCAGCATTCCCGTTTTCTATCATGAAAAAATTCCAAAAAGGGATAAGCAAAATGCGTCTATCTGTCAGCGCTATATGGAGAAGTGTCCAACTCACTTTCTTTGCCATTCTTATCCAGCATTATTACCCTTACATGACAGGCGGTGGAATGTCATCATGGTTACTTGCAATTTTCTGCTTCGCGCTTTTGTTCCCAATATTCATGCGACTTCCGTGGAAGATGAGCAATTGGGTAAGATTAGCGATACAATTGTCGGCAATGGCGATAGGAATAATTGTGATTCATTGCATTAACTATCCCAATGGATACACATTTGATATGCACACCAGCAATATCATTATCCTTATTCTTGCCAACATGGCATTATTTGCCTCATTGCTATACATAATCACAATCAACCACCCAAAACTGCGTATAGCCATTTTAATGATACTCTTCGGGGTTATGTTGGCGGCAACCGTTGAGGGTTCATGGGCAAATAAATTCATGAGTTATACACCCGTCACATGGTTTTACAACCCTGTATATCTCAAGTATCTTTATATTGTGATACCCGGTTGCTTGGCTGGTGAAATTATAGCAAAATGGCTGGTAGAGCATAAAAATTCGACAGTAAAAACGGCAACCTCAACAATCGCGTGGTCGACATTGGCAATAACACTTGCGATTGTAGCCGCCAACCTGTATTGCCTGTATATGAGATACCTTGGAATCAACATTATTATCACCCTGATACTGCTTGCCTGCGGCTGGTTCACTCTGCGTCACGCTAAAGGCTACGGAGCATTATGGTACAAACTATTTATGTTGGGAGCTTTTATGCTTTTACTGGGGCTTGCAATCGAGCCGTTTGAAGGTGGCATAAAAAAAGACCCGGTGACATTCACCTACCTTTTTACAACAGCGGGACTGTCTTTTATGACGTTGATATTTTTCAGCGTATTATGCGATTTCTTCCGTTGCAACAAGGGTACCGCATTCATAGTAATGACAGGGCAAAATCCGATGTTGGCCTATGTCTCCGGCAGCCTTCTTATTTTGCCTTTGCTTCAAATATGTGGAGTGTGGGACTACTTCACGGTTTTCAACCAATCACCTTGGCTCGGTTTCACACAAGGACTTATTTTGACATCAATCACGGTTTTAATAACCATGTTCTTCACAAAAATCAAATTTTTGTGGCGCACCTAAACCGACTAACCATTTATAATTTTCAAAATATATGAAACATCTCCGCAAATATTTACTTCCAATCGTGGGCGTAGCATTATTTTCTTGCACGCAAAACACAGGAACAGCCGACTATAATGTGATTCCGCGACCAAATAACGTCGCTATCGACACCACATCTACTGATAATTTTATTCTTGACAAAAATGTCGCCATTGTTCACAACGGCGATGAAGACATGACTCGCAACGCCGGTTTCCTGGCTCAATACATCAAAGACATGACCGGTATTGAAATCAGCAAATCGGGCAATAAAGTTATCAAACTGCAAGCAAATCTTTCTGACAAGAATAGCGAAGCCTACAAACTCAATGTATATCCCGACAGCGTTGTAATCAACGGAGCAAGTCCGGCAGCCGTTTTCCGCGCGTTGCAAACACTGCGCAAATCATTGCCATGCATGGAACTTGATGCTGTAAAGATGCCTGTTGTCGAAATATATGACTATCCAAGATTCGGCTATCGCGGAGCACACTTTGATGTGTGCCGCCATTTCTTTACCATTGACGAAGTGAAAACATTCATCGATATGCTTGCACTTCATAATATAAACAATTTCCATTGGCATCTGAATGATGATCAAGGTTGGCGTATTGAGATAAAAAAATATCCTAAGCTGATTGAAGTAGGGTCAAATCGCAAAGAGACCGTGATTGGTCGTACACCCGGAGAATGGGACGGTATTCCTGTAAGCGGTTATTACACCCAAGAAGAAGCCAAGGAGATTGTTGAATATGCTGCAGAACGATATATAAACGTAATACCTGAAATTGACATGCCGGGACACATGCGTGCAGCACTTGCCGCCTACCCTCAGTATGGTTGTACAGGAGGGCCCTATGACGTGTGGACCGAATGGGGTGTTACCGAAGAGGTTTTGTGTGCGGGAAACGACTCCACCATGACATTCCTCGCCGATGTGTTTAACGAAATAATGGATATTTTCCCTTCCAAATACATTAACGCCGGGGGAGACGAATGCCCCAAAACCCGCTGGAAAGAATGCCTCAAATGCCAAGCACGCATCAAAGCCGAAGGTATTACAGCAAAAGGCAGATTCAATGAATTTGACCGTTTGCAAGGTTATGTAACAAATTATGTTTACAAAGTTATATCAGCACGTGGCCGCGTAATGATGGGTTGGGACGAGATACTCCAAGCCGATATACCTACCGATGCAATCGTTCTTTCATGGCAAGGAATTGCCGGTGCAATCGAAGGCGCACGACGAGGAAATAAAGTCGTATTATCTCCCAACTCTCACTGCTACTTTGATTTCTATCAATCTAAAGACACTCAATTTGAGCCATTTGCTATTGGCGGATACACTCCGGTTGAGAAAGTTTACGGATTTGAACCAATCCCGTCGGAGTTGAATGAGGAGCAGGCTAAATATGTAATCGGAGCGCAATGTAACTTGTGGACCGAATACATAAAATCATTCAGTCAGGCTCAATACATGGAGTTGCCGCGACTTGCAGCCCTATGCGAAGTGCAATGGACAGAGCCACAACTCAAAGACTATGAATCTTTCAAAGAGCGCATTCCGGCAATGTTTGCAATCTATGAAAAATATGGTTACAACTACGCAAAACATCTCTGCGATGTATCTGCGACATATACTCCAAAGCCTGATCAAAAAGCTCTCGAAGTGACTTTCTCCACATTAAAAAACAGAGACATCAGATATACCACCGACGAGAGCGAACCGACAGAGGAATCAACGCTATATGAAGGTCCGTTTACAATTGACAGCAGCATGATTATCAAGGCTGCCTCGTTTAGTAACGGCGTTAAGAGCCGCACTATATGCGACACCATAACAGCCAACATTGCAGCTTTCACTAAGGCTTCATTTAAAACGACACCGGCAAACGGATATGCGTTCAATGGTGCGCAAACACTTGTCGACGGTATAGTTGGAGGCACCACCAACTATCGCACAGGCCGATGGATAGGATTTGTCGGAAACGACTGCGACGTTGTTATTGATCTTGGTGCGGAACAAGCAATCAATGAAGTCGGATTCAATTGTTGCGTATTTCAATGCGACGGAGTAGTTGATGCTGCCGGTGTAGAAATATACGGCTCTACCGATGGAGAAAATTTCTCTCTACTTGCTGAAGAAAGTTATCCCGAAATAAACAAAGCACAAGAATTTGACACTCCTCATCATGCGATAAAAATCGACAACAAAACAACACGATTCCTTAATGTCATAATTAAGACTCACAAATCTTTGCCCGCATGGCACGCTTTTGCCGGCGCACCTGCCTTTGTTTTTGTTGATGAAATTACAGTGAAATAATATTTATGAAGCATTACTTTAAATCAATCGCATTTGCCGTCTTTTTGGCGGTAAATGCGATTTCGTCATACGGGCGGGACTTCTTGCCCATTTCAGGAAGCTGGATAAATCTATTTTATCAAGACGAGCGCAACAAATACACCAATCCGCAGTACATGGATAACACCGACCCCGATTTTTGGAGGGCAAAGGTGAGAGAAATGAATGAATTGGGTATCAAGTACATAATCTTTATGGCTACTGCCAACGAAGGCAAAGCCGACTATCCGTCTAAAATAATGCCTTGGGCTTATAATCCTAACCGACAAAGCCCTGTGTGTGCAATCATGGACGAAGCCGACAACTTGGGAATGAATGTATTTATGAGTATAGGTTGGGCTGAAAATCAAGACGACAACCTTCGCATTCCCCACATACTCCAACGTCAGAAAGAGATAATGGCAGAGTTGGCTGATTTATACGGGCATCGAAAATCATTCTACGGTTGGTATCTTCCGGTCGAAGACTGTCTCGGACCGATACTTACAGATGCCGCGGTTTCGGCAGTCAATTCCCTTGTTGAAAGAGCACATACACTCACTCCCGGGAAGAAAACCATGATTTCGCCCTATGGTTTTTTCTGTTCGGAATTTGACAACCCTAAATTTGGGCAACAGATAGAAAAACTTAAGGTTGACATCATTGCATATCAAGATGAAGTAGGTTGTGTCAGAGAAGACTTCCCAATGCCACGATTGAAAGAGAACTGGAAAAAGATGAGAGAAATCCATGACCGCACAAATATTGAAATGTGGGCCAACTGCGAACTTTTCACTTGGGAAAAAGGGCTTAACAGCCGGCAATCGGCATTAATTCCGGCAGCAATGCCTCGCATAATATCTCAACTTGCAGCAGCCACACAAGGCGGTGTCGAGCGCATAATCTCTTTCATGGTTTACGGCATCTGGGATACAAATAATACTCCTTACAATATCGCTCAACCTAATGTTGCCAAATCTTCGGCCAATGACTATCTATCTTGGCAAGCCAAAGACAGCAAATGGGATATGCTTAATGCCCGCCTCACAGGCAATTTAAGCAATAGTTACTTTGACGCAAACAATCCTCTTTTTGACCGATTAACCGGAGATGAGAATCCTTCAAATAAACATTGGATTACTTTCCCCGAAGGATATAATTGTATCGATATCCCAACGACAGCAGGCAACATCAACGACATAACCGTCAGCCTTTTGAATTGCACGAAAAAAGATATTGCATTTCCCTATAAAATATATCTTTATTCTGCAGTTAATGATAATGATTATAAACTTGAAGCGGTCAAAGACATTCCGACATTTCCCAACTCAAAACACGACACTTGGATCGATTGCATTACATTTAATTGCTCCGGCAATAAACAATATAGAATAGCATTTGAGTCCGACTCTAAAGTTGCCATAGATGAAATTTTTATTAATCTGCAAATCAGCGAGTAATTATTTGCATCACAAATAATCTGTTTTAATGTTTCTTGAATTGAGTTATTTGTTGTATCTTTGCGCTGTAAAACAATCGAATTCGTATAATATCTAAAACTTTTTTATTATGGCTTACGTAATTACAGACAACTGTGTAGCTTGCGGAACTTGTATCTCTGTTTGCCCGGTTGAAGCTATCTCTGAAGGTGACATCTACAAAATCGATCCCGATACTTGTATCGACTGCGGTACTTGCGCAGAAAACTGCCCAAGCGAAGCTATCGTTCCGGGAGAATAATTCTCACCTAAAAAAGGACTAAAAAGAGAACGCACGGATAAATCCGATGCGTTCTCTTTTGTTTTTTCTGTAAAATAGCTATCTTTGCCTTTAGTATATATCAAATGTCGCTATGAATCCATTGTTTAGCATAATAACCGTAACATACAATGCAGCATCGACACTGCCTCATACATTGCGTAGCGTCGGTGAGCAGACCTGCCGATTATTTGAACATATCATAATGGACGGAGCGTCACGCGACAATACAATAGCAATAGCAAAAGAAGCCGGTATAAGTGAAATGCGCATATA
>CAZBUT010000005.1:0-15598 GCA_964495165.1 uncultured Muribaculaceae bacterium
TGCCTATAATCACTCAAGATTGGCAGTTATACACGTTTAGCGGACAGTAATAATTGTAAATCAAAAAATAATGCCGCAACGACAATTTGTCACGTATACTTTCAAGTGAGTTATTTTAATCTAATAAACAAAACTGATTATCTGATCCCAATTTTTTTTGATCGTTTTCAGATGTCGATGATGTTAAATTTCTTGTCGAGATAGGTTGCAAGTATTTGTTGGTCGGTATGGGAGACGGCTGAGTAAGGAATTAAAAGTAGTTGATAATTGCTACTGTTGAGTTTTAAGACGAAATAATATCGTGAGAATTCGACTCCTGTCACTGTGTTCCATGAGATGAGAACCGGTTTAATAATTGGTGCGTTTTCGTCGGCTTGAATGAAATTAAGGTCAATTCCTATATCAGTAATAGCAACTGTTTTGAGTAGGGTATTGTAGCGTGATTGTGGTGTCAACGCATGTTGATAGTAGAGAAACAGTAATAGAGGAGGGTATATTAGAAACAATGTCATGAGCGCCGTGTAGATAAATGCGATGTTATTAAATGATAATACAATTTGTACAATGATAGGTAGAGCAATGCTCCACCACCATTGTCCAAACCATTGGGTAATGATTGCCTTAAAATATTTTTCGGCACTGATTTTATATTCCTCGGTAGTAATTCTCATAAATAAAAAGGGCTATGACTCTAATCGTGATCATAGCCCATATTGGATAAATATCAGTCGTTGAGTTTATGGATAACAAGACCTGAACGCAATTTAGGCTCAAACCAAGTGGTTTTGGGTGGCATAATATTGCCTGTGTCGGCGATATCCATTAATTGAGCCATTGAAACAGGGTAAAGTGCAAGCGCCATAGTCATTTCACCGCTATCGACACGTCGTTTTAATTCTCCAAGTCCGCGAATACCGCCAACGAAGTCGATGCGTTTGTCGCTACGCAAGTCAGTAATGCCGAGAATGTCACGAAGAATCAAATCAGAAGATATAGTCACATCGAGAACGCCTATGGGATCGGCATCGTTATAGCGTCCTTCTTTGGCTGTGAGAGAATACCATTGTCCGTCTAAATAAAGAGAGAAGTTGTGTAATGCAATAGACCGGTATTCTTCTGTACCTTTGGCTTCAACATCAAAGTCCTTTTCAAGACTTGCGAGGAATTCCTCTTTAGAGAGACCATTAAGATCTTTTACCACACGGTTGTAATCGATGATTTTGAGGTGTGATGCAGGGAAGCATACTGCAAGAAAAAAGTTGTACTCTTCATCGCCTGTGTGATTGGGATTTTGAGTTGCTTTTTCGTTGCCTACAAGCGCAGCTGCAGCAGTGCGGTGGTGTCCGTCGGCAATATACAGATATGGAATTTCGCTAAACAACCGGGTGATTTCGGCAATCATTTTTTCATCGCTGATAACCCAAAAATGGTGTCCGAAACCATCGGGAGCGACAAAGTCGTATTCAGGTTCTTGAACCGTAACATCTTTGATAATCTGTTCAAGAGCAGGATTGTCGGGAAACGCAAAAAATACCGGTTCGATGTTGGCATTGTTGATGCGCACGTGTTTCATGCGGTCTTCCTCTTTGTCACGACGGGTTAATTCGTGCTTTTTGATACGCCCGGTCATGTAATCCTCGACATTAGCTGCAACTACAATACCATATTGAGTGCGTCCGTCCATTGTTTGAGCATAGATATAGTAATGCTCGGCGTTGTCTTGTACAAGCCAGCCTTTTTGTTGAAAAGCGTTGAAATTTTCAACAGCTTTGTCATAGACGCATGGATCATGCTCGTCTGTACCCGGAGCAAAATCTATTTCGGGTTTGATAATGTGATATAATGATTTGGGATTTCCTTCTGATTCGATACGGGCTTCTTCAGAATTTAGCACATCATAGGGACGTGATGCAACTTCTGTCACCAATTCGCGTGGCGGGCGCACGCCTTTAAACGGTTTTACTTTTGCCATAACAATTAATGTGTTTATGTCAGGTGGTGTATTTTGTTTTGATAGATTTATTTACGCACTATTGTTTGTTCGCGGTCAGGACCGATAGATACGATTGTTATCGGAGTTTCAAGCTCTTTTTCCAAGAACTTGATATAATCGGCAAATGCCTGAGGAAACTCGCTTTCGTTTTTGAATTGTGTCATATCGGTTTTCCAGCCCGGGAGTGTTTCATATACCGGCTCAATGGATTCATCTATTGAGAATGGGAACTGATTAGTGACTTCACCATTGATTTTATAAGCGACACATGCTTTTATTTCATCAAAATCATCGAGGACATCGCTTTTCATCATGATGAGCTGTGTAACTCCATTGAGCATTATTGAATAACGTAGAGCAACCAAATCGATCCAGCCGCAACGGCGTTCGCGTCCGGTTACAGCACCATATTCATGCCCGAGGTCACGAATGCGTTTTCCGGTTTCGTCAAATAGTTCGGTCGGGAACGGTCCGCTTCCTACGCGAGTACAATATGCCTTGAATATACCAAATACTTCGCCAATTTTATTTGGCGCTACACCAAGTCCGGAACAAGCTCCTGCGCAGATAGTGTTTGATGATGTAACGAACGGGTATGAACCAAAATCGACATCAAGCAATGTGCCTTGCGCTCCTTCGCATAAGATTGATTTACCTTCACGCAACATGGAGTTGATGAGATATTCGCTGTCGACAATATCATATCCTTTGATATACTCGATTGCGGCAAGCCAACGGGTTTCAAGTTCAGCGTATTCAGGATTTTCGCCCATTGATTTGAGCGTAGCCAAATGCTTGTCGCGAGCCGCAGTATATTTTTTACCGAAATTGTGGAATACATCGCCAAGACGCAATCCGTTACGGCTTACTTTGTCGGTGTAAGTCGGACCGATACCCTTGCCGGTAGTCCCGATTTTCGCACCACCTTTTGCCTTTTCGTTTGCGGCATCAAGTAGTCGGTGGGTTGGCATTATCAAATGTACCTTTTTTGAAATCTTTAGGATTTTCTTAAGTTCAATACCGCTTTTTTCAAGAGCTTCAGCTTCTTCTTGAAACAAAACCGGGTCAAGAACAACACCGTTTCCAATAATGTTTACTTGTCCATGTTGGAAAATACCCGAAGGAATAGAACGCAAGACATATTTTTTCCCCTCGAATTCAAGCGTGTGACCTGCATTCGGTCCGCCTTGGAAGCGTGCAACGGCATCATATCGAGGAGTCAACACATCAACAACTTTACCTTTTCCTTCATCGCCCCATTGGAGCCCGAGTAATACATCAACGTTCATGATTGATAAATAGTTTTGAAATCAGTATATAAATTTTTATTTATTCTGTTTGGGTTTACCTCGGCGTTGACATCGAGCGCACACTCCATATACGGTTATTGTAAAATATGACGTGTGAAATGTAGGATAACGTCGCGCATTCATCATTTTCATCAGTTCGGGATCTTTTACATCTTTAACTTTACCACATTGTGTGCATATCAGGTGATGATGATTACCAAGACCTGAGACCTTCTCATACTGAGCCGGCTGATTATTGAACTGATGCCTACGCACAATCCCGCAATCGACAAGAAGATCCATTGTGTTATAAACAGTAGCGCGGCTCACGTGATAGGTACCGGCTTCCAATGCGGCATAAAGCGAATCTATATGAAAATGCTCGTTCATGTCACACACTTTATCGAGTATGGCATAACGTTCCGGCGTTTTGCGCAGTTTTTTCCCACGCAAATACTCTGTAAATGTCGTGCGAGCCGACGTTTTTATTCTGTCTTCGCCCATTATGAGGACAAAGATACGGCAATATCACCGCAATTCAAAGCCTTAACCGAAATTTATTTTTCGTAAATATAGATTTTGTATATAACAATGACATAAGTGTATGATTACAAAATAAAAAAAGGACTATGACTATAATTTATAGCAGTAGTCCTTTATTATTTGCGGAATGTGGGGGATTCGAACCCCCGAAACGCTTTTGACGTTTACACGCTTTCCAGGCGTGCCTCTTCAACCACTCGAGCAACATTCCAAGGCTTTGGCCTGATAAAATGTGTTTGCAAAGATAGATATTATTTTTTAATTTGTTAATTTTGTGCTGTTAAATTTTGGTGATGCAGTTTTGTGCAGATTTGCAAATGCATTAATACTATATATTTTTCCTTTGATTATGGATATTGAAAAAAATAAAGAGCGTTTTATTGAGTTATTGCGTTCTACTGAGCGAGAGGGTATTGACTATGTAATTGAGGATCTTGAATATGCGGGATTTTTTACAGCTCCAGCATCTTCTACTCAACATTTAAATTATGATGGAGGTTTGGTCGAACATTCACTGAATGTTTATGATATGGCAGTCATGTTGCGTGAACAACTGATGATCCGTCGCCCTGATTTGGAGAAACACTTGCCATTGGAGAGTATTGTAATAGCAAGTTTATTGCACGATGTTTGCAAGGCTGATATATATCGCAAAACAACCCGTAAACGCAAAAACGCGATTGGTATATATGAAGAATATGAGGCATATGAAGTGGATTATAGCAATATGCCTATAGGACATGGTGAAAAATCGGTGATAATGTTGTTACGTAGTGGCATGTATCTCGAAGATGATGAGGTGATTGCGATACGGTGGCACATGTCGGCGTGGGATCTGCCTTTCCAAAGTTTTGAATTGTCAAAATCGTTGAATGTGGCTCGTGACAAGTCTCCGTTGTGCAGTCTTATTCACACTGCCGATACTCTTGCTGCCAATCTCATTGAACGTAAAGCTGATGTTGTAAATCGCGATTGAACATTTGGCATGTGATTTGCTGTTAATGGTATAAACAGAGTTTTATATGACAGATCAAGATTTAATAAAATATAAATCAAGAATTATAGGTTATATCAAGAAACAACGTTTGCATGACGCGTTTTCGGAGTTGAAACAGATGTCGGCTGAGATTAATTCTTGGGAACTGATTGAGGAAATAAGGCGGGCTGAAGATGCTTATGCTATGATGATAAAATATACCATTGACGGAGCTAATGATCCAAGTCGGGTAGAGGTCTATAACGATATTGTTACATCGGTATTTACGTTGCTTGACCGCATTTCACGTGAGTTTCAGAATCGTAATCAGTCGCCAAGGATTTATTATTCGACAATAAGGTATGCCGATGCTCAGCGCCTCGGTTCTGTCAGTCGATTAATATCTCGCTATGAAGATGAATGTTCGCGATCGTCGCTGTATAATCTTATAGCCGACAATACTTCAAATGACGATTCAAATCAAACGTTGTTGACAAAAGAGTTGCTTGAACGGGATATTTTCAATAAAGTGTGGACTTCATATCCTGTATATGCCGAAGATTTTTCGGCAATTGAAAATGCCATATTTTCTCCTGTATTTCCACCATATTTTCAACAATTGTTATTATCTGCATTGTTGCTCGGACTTATTGAATATTATGATGAAAGTAAGCTCAGTCTGTTGCTAAATGTATATCAGAAAGGCGAAGAACAGTTGGCTGTAAAAGCATTGTGTGCGGTAATGATAACTTTGTTTTTGTATCGTGAGCGTGTGCCAAGCAAGAAACTGCGCAATCAGATCGAAACTGTACGAGAATTACCCCAATGGCATGATGATGTCAAGATGATATTCCTGCAATTGCTGCGTGCAAGAGACACAGAACGAGTGAGCCGCAAGATGCAAGACGAGTTTTTGCCTGAGATGATGAAGTTGCGCCCCGACATATATAAGAAACTTAATGATGTTTCGGAGATTAATGACGTACAATCATTAGACGAAAATCCTGAATGGCAGGAGATTCTCGATAACTCAGGACTCACTGAAAAAATGAGGGAATTGTCGGAATTGCAACAAAATGGTAGTGACGTGTTTATGAGTACATTTTCTCATCTTAAATCTTATCCGTTTTTCTCGAATGTTTCTAATTGGTTCCTTCCGTTTCATATCGATCAATCTGATGTAGATTCTGCCATCGGAGCAAAAAATAATATACTTGGCAATCTGATTGCAACATCTCCTTTCATGTGCGATTCAGATAAATATTCGTTTGCTCTTTCGATGAAATCTGTGCCGGAGCAGCAACGGGAAATGATGATGACTCAGTTGAATGCGCAAAATATAAACGTTGCTGAATTACAAAATGCAGAATTATTTGCCAGTGACAAGATCAGAGAAAATATAGCCAATAAATATCTGCAAGATTTGTATCGATTCTTTAAGTTGCACCGTAATAAAAAAGATTTTGTCGATCCATTCTCTATGTCGCTGAATATCCCTGAGATTACAATATTGTCCGATGAACTACAAGATGTTGACACTTTGATGCTTGTGAGTGAATTTTATTTTAAATACAAGTACTATAGTGAGGCGTATGAGGTTTTTAAACTATTGCTTGAGAAAATGCCACCAACTTCCCAACTATTCCAGAAAATGGGATACGCCATGCAACGCATCGGAAATATTGCAGACGCCTTGAAATATTATGAGCAATCGGAATTGCTTAATGCTGATAGTGTATGGACATTGCGACGAATAGCTGCTTGTTATAAACTATTAGATAATACATCGGCGGCATTGGGATATTATCAACGTTTAGCTGACAAACTACCCGAGGATATCACAGTATCGCTTAACATTGGGCATTGTTTGCTTGAACTTGGACGTTATGATGAGGCATTGAAATATTATTATAAGGTGGAATTCCTTGAGGAAAATTCGACAAGAGCATTACGCCCGATTGCGTGGTGCCTATTGATGCAACGCGAATATGATCAGAGCCGTTTATATTATGAAAAATTATTGGCTATTTCGCCAAATGAAACCGATTATATGAATGTAGGGCATTTAAGTCTTGTTGCAGGAGATTGCCACCGGGCAGTGAAGTTCTATAAGGAATCTTTGACTGCAATGAACGGTGATGCCGACAAATTCATACAAGCGTTTACCGATGATGCGAAATATTTTGATGCGTTAGGTATAAAATCAGATATACTGCCGTTTATTATAGATGCGGTATTATATGAATATGAGCGTAATTAATCATTATCACATATACAAAATTATGAATAAACTATTTTTAAGTGTATTAACTTTACTAACTCTTGGTTTGACATCTTGTATGGAACAAAAACAGGAAAAAACAAATCCTTTTTTTGCGGAGTTTGACACTCATCATGAAACAGTGCCATTTGAGCAGATTGAAAATGCTCATTATGAAGTCGCTATAGATAGTGGCATGGCACTCCAAAATCAAGCTATCGATGCAATCGTGAATCAGCGTTCGCGTCCAACTTTTGAAAATACCATCGTTGCTCTTGAAAACAGTAGCGAATTGCTTAATCGTGTGTTGAATGTGTTTTATCCGATCACATCAGCACTTAATGACGATGAACTCATGGAAATTTCAATACGAGTTTCTGCCAAACTGTCAAATCATAGTACCAATATATCTTTGAATGAAGGTTTGTGGCAACGTATCAAAGAAGTCTATGATATGCGCGATTCTCTTGATCTTGATGTTGAGGATAAAATGTTGCTTCAACGCACTTACGATTCATTTGCTCGTTCGGGAGCTTTGTTGGAAGGTGAGGATCGCGAAACCTACCGTACTTTGTCGGCTGAATTATCAGAACTGACTACGCGTTTTGGACAAAACGTACAGAAGGAATTGGCTACATATGAGATTTGGCTCACCAAAGAAGATCTCGATGGACTGCCTGAGAGTTCGGTAGAGGCGGCTGCTCTTGCTGCAAAAGAAAAAGGCCGTGAAGGCGAATATCTATTTACATTGGCTCAGCCCACCTACATGGCATTTATGAAATATTCATCACGTGCCGACTTGCGTGAGAAAATGTACCGCTTATATAATGGACGCAACCAAAGTGGCGAGTTTTCAAATGTTGATGTCATGAAACGTATTGCCGATGTGCGACGTCAGATCGCTAATCTGTTTGGAAAAGAAACTTATGCGGCTTATAGTCTTGAGCGAACAATGGCAGAAACACCTGAAAATGTCTACAATTTGTTGCATAATCTAAGAGATGCATATCGTCCTGCGCAACTTGCCGAGTTTGACGAAATTACGAAATACGCATCAGATCTTGAGGGCAAGCCAGTTGCTCTCAATGCGTGGGATTATAGTTATTATGCAAATAAACTAAAGAATGCAAAGTATAGTTATAACGAAGAACAACTTCGTCCTTATTTTGAACTGAACAATGTGATTGACGGCGTTTTTGGTTTGGCAACAAAACTTTATGGATTGCAATTTACAAAAGCAGAGAATGTACAAGTATATCACCCCGATGTGACAGCTTTTGAAGTGACCGACTCTACAGGTGAATATGTGGGAATGATATATACCGACTTTTTCCCGCGAGACAGCAAACGCCCCGGTGCATGGATGACTGGTTTTAAAGATCAATGCATATCTTCAGATGGTACAAATGTACGTCCCCATGTATCAATTGTGATGAATTTCACTAAACCCACAGATAGCAAGCCCTCTTTGTTAACATTCTATGAGGTTGAAACATTCTTGCATGAGTTTGGTCATGCGCTTCACGGATTGCTTGCAAACACTAAATATGCTTCACTCTCAGGAACATCGGTTTACCGCGATTTTGTTGAATTGCCCTCTCAGTTCAATGAAAATTTCTTGACACAAAAAGAATTTCTTGACGGTTTTGCCAAACACTATGAAACAGGTCAATCAATTCCACAGGAGCTTGTTGATAAAATTATAGCTTCATCACAATATGGTGCTGCTTATGCATGTTTACGCCAGTTAACATTTGGGTTGACCGATATGGCATGGCACACGATAAAAGAACCCGTTGTAGATGCTGTGAAATTTGAGAATGAGGCTGCAGCATCGGTACAGATGTTCCCCATTGTTGACGGTTGCTTGTTCTCTCCGCAGTTTAATCACATATTTTCAGGCGGATATGCTGCCGGATATTACAGCTATAAATGGGCTGAAGTGCTTGATGCCGATGCTTTCTCGGTTTTCCTAAAGAATGGTATTTATGACAGAAAATCGGCTGATTCATTCCGTGAGAATATTTTGATGAAAGGTGGAACAGAGCATCCTGCCGAACTCTATCGCAGATTCCGCGGTCAAGATGCTACAATTGACGCTTTGCTCATTCGCGACGGAATAAAAAAATAATATTTTGATGAGTTAAAACTTATATAATAGCTGTATTATAACATCAGTCTCGTTATTTCATGAGGCTGATGTTTTTTTATTGATAGGAATAAATGGCTAACATTATGTAAATATTGGCTAATTTATTAGGCGGTTATGGATATTTGGATTAATTTTGTCGGCAATTAGAACAATTGCGTTTGTGATGAAACAGTCGGCAATTAAATTCATAGTAATCTATATAACATTTGTAATACTGTTTATGATGCAAAAACCGGTGTTTATGCTTTTGCATCATGATGTTTATGCCGATAGCGTATTTTCCGATTATCTTTCGGTGATGTTACATGGGCTGCCGATTGATTTGTCATTGGCGGGATATTTGACCGTGATTCCGGGTATATTGCTGATTATCGGACAGTGGTGTAAGTCTCGTGTAGTGTATCAAATTGAACGGATATATTATATTGTCATTGCGTTTTTGATGTCTTTAATATTTTGTCTTGATGTGGCATTGTATGAGTTTTGGAATACAAAACTTGATGCGACCCCGTTTTTCTATTTTTTCTCTTCTCCTTCAGCCGCAATGGCAAGTGTATCGATTTGGTATGTCTTAGGGTGTATAGGGATAATTATAATATTGGCATTTATTCTGTATAGTCTGTTATATATTGTGAACTTGCGCCATAGATTGGAATTTAGTCGCCGTCCGGTGAGTTTGACATTTGTGTTGTTGCTATTGACTGCATCTTTGTTTATTCCTATCAGGGGCGGTTTTACGGTTTCAACTATGAACTTGAGCCGGGTATATTTCAGTCAAGATCAAAAGTTAAATCATGCGGCAATAAATCCGATGTTTAGTTTGATGTATTCTGCAACTCATCAAAATAATTTCGGAGAACAGTTTCGTTATCATGAATCGGAACAAGCCGATGAACTATTTATCTCTATGATTGATTGTCAAGCGACCGACACTATTCCTAAATTGTTAAATGTTGCACGTCCTGATATATATCTTATTATATTTGAGAGTTTTTCTTCTCACCTTATGTCCTCGCTTGGCGGAAATTATCCTGTTGCGAAAAATTTGGATTCTATAGCCAACCAAGGGGTGCTATTTACAAACTTTTATGCTAATGGTTATCGAACAGATAGGGCATTGCCTGCGATATTGAGCGCGTATCCGTCACAGCCGACGACAAGTATAATGAAAGATGTTGCAAAGACTGATAATTTGCCGTCGATTCCTCGCACACTGAAAAGTGCCGGATATAATTTGACGTATTATTATGGCGGAGACATAAACTTTACAAATCTTGGTGCATATCTTGTGTCGGCCGGTTTTGACAAGATTATATCTGACAAGGATTTTCCTATTTCAGTTCGTTTAAGCAAATGGGGCGTGCATGATCATTTAGTTTTTGAAAGATGTGTTGATGATGTCAAAAAGAAAGATATAACTACACCGGAACTACGTGTGATACAGACCTCAAGCAGTCATGAACCATTTGATGTGCCGTATAATAATCCTGCATTTGAGGATATAAGAGCTAATGCGTTTGCATATGCCGATAGCTGTCTTGGTGCATTTGTAGATAGCCTTAAAACGCTTGGACGTTGGGACAACACGTTGTTGATTATAGTCCCCGATCATTATGGCGCTTATCCTAAAGGTCTTGAAAACCCTATCGACCGACATCGAATACCGCTGATTTTTGCCGGAGGTGTTGTACCCGCCGGTTGTCGTATAGATACAATTGCATCTCAGGTTGATATTGCGGCAACATTGTTATATCAAATGGGGCTGTCTCATGACCAATTTGTGTTCAGCAAAAATATTCTTAATCCGGCATCACCTCATTTTGCCTTTTTTGTCGATCCGTCACAATTCGGTATTGTTTCTATTGATGCTGAAGTTGTATATAATTGTGAAGCAGAAAAGGTAGTTTATCAAAAAGGTGAATCAGTTGATAAATGGCTTGATGCTGGTAAGGCATATTTACAAAAATTATATGATGACTTGGATAACAGATGACAAATTATGCTTGATTTCCTTATTGACATAGATACAAAACTTTTTTTATTGCTAAATGATTTGCATTTGCCATTATTGGATTATTTTATGATGGCATTTACAGGAAAGATAATCTGGGCGCCAATGTACGCTGTCATTCTGGTTATATTGTATCGGCGCTTTGGCTGGAAAGTTGCTACTGCCTATGTCGTTGGGATTGTTGCCGCTATTGCCCTTACCGATCAATTGTGTGCGTCATATATACGTCCATTGGTAGAGCGTTTACGCCCGTCTAATTTAGCAAATCCTATACACCTGGAGGTGCATATTGTCAACGGGTATAGGGGAGGTTTATATGGATTCCCGTCATGTCATGCCGCCAACTCCTTTGCCTTAGCGACATTTTGTACATTGTTATTTAAAGCTCGACGGTTTACTGTGTTTATATTTTCATGGGCTGTTTTAAACTCTTATTCACGTCTTTATCTCGGTGTTCACTATCCGGGAGATTTGATTATTGGTGCAATGGTTGGAAGTGCCGTAGGTTTAATGTCTTATTATCTTACAAATAAATTGACGGTAAAATTATCAAGCCCGCGTAAATATTACTTTAAGAAAGCCGGTGGCAATATTGCCATTGGGGATTCGACAATTGCTTATCATTTATCCGATTTGATGATTTTTGTTGGATGTACGACGTCTGTCGCTATTCTTGTATATTCGTTTATTGCTTGGACATAAACAAAGCCGGGCTGTTAACCCGGCTTGAACTTAAATTATAATATGGTTTAAATAATGCCTTGCCCCATCATGGCATGTGCAACTTTCATGAATCCGGCAATATTTGCGCCTTTCATATAGTTGATGTATCCATCGGGTTGTGTGCCATATTTCACGCATTGAGTGTGAATATCCTTCATGATACCATGAAGTTTCTGGTCGACTTCTTCTTCGCTCCACGTGAGATGCATGGCATTCTGACTCATTTCAAGTCCGGAAGTAGCGACGCCGCCCGCATTTACCGCTTTTCCCGGTGCATACATCATTTTGTTCTCAATGAAAGTGTCGATAGCTTCAGGTGTGCAACCCATGTTTGAAACCTCGGCAACACACAATGTTTTATTGGCTACAAGTTGTGTGGCATCTTCGCCGTCAAGCTCATTTTGGGTAGCACATGGTAGAGCAATGTCAACTTTTTGTTCCCACGGTTTGCGCCCTTCAAAGAATGTTGCTTCAGGATATTTTTCGGCGTATGGAGCCACAATATCTTCTCCTGATGCACGTAATTCAAGCATATAATCTATTTTTTCTCCACTTATGCCGGTCGGGTCATATACATATCCGTCAGGTCCTGATATGGTGACAACTTTAGCACCCAACTCTGTGGCTTTGAGCGCTGCACCCCATGCCACATTTCCAAATCCCGATATTGCAACCGTCTTCCCGTCAAGTGTGTCGCCATGTTTTGCTAACATATTTTGGACAAAATAGAGTGCGCCAAATCCGGTCGCCTCAGGTCTGATACGGGAGCCTCCGAAATCCAGACCTTTGCCGGTGAATGTGCCAGTGTGCTCCTCAACAAGTTTTTTGTACATTCCATACATATAACCGACTTCGCGCGCTCCGACACCAATATCGCCGGCCGGGACATCGCGGTCGGGACCGAGGTTTTTCCATAGCCCGAGCATGAATGCTTGACAGAAGCGCATTATTTCTCGGTCGCTTTTACCGCGTGGTGAGAAATCAGAACCACCTTTGCCACCACCCATAGGCAGGGTTGTCAGTGCATTCTTGAATGTTTGCTCAAATCCTAAGAATTTCAGGATAGAGAGGTTTACCGAAGCATGGAAGCGTATTCCTCCTTTGTACGGACCAATCGCATTATTGAATTGAACACGATAACCGATATTGGTTTGCACATCTCCTTTGTCGTCAATCCACGTTACGCGGAAAGTAACAATTTTGTCAGGTTCAACCATGCGTTCAATGATTCGTGCTTTTTCAAATTCGGGGTGTTGATTGTAAACATCTTCAACCGACAATAACACTTCCCTTACAGCCTGGAGATATTCCTTTTCTCCGGGGTGTTTTGCCTCAAGAGAGGTCATGATATTATTAATATCCATAACAAATATGAATTAAATGGTATTGATTCTTTCTCCCACAAATATAATAACAATATTTGATACAACAATTCTGTAATGTTTAAAATTGGCAAAAAGTTATTTCATCTGCTCAAATTTAATTGATCTAAACTTGCGGTGTTAGCCTTTTTGCGCTTATTGCGTTGCGGTCGGTTGCAAAATGCAAAAATTTGGTTATGTAGGGGATAAGTGTTACCTTTGTGATACAAGAATCTAAAAATTTAAAGATATATGGTAATACAACGTTGGCAATCTGTGTTTTTGTTGCTTGCATTTGTTTTGATGACGAGCTTTTGTTTTGTACCCTTTGCATCGCAAGGAGTGGGTGAGAATTTTGCACAATTTTATCCGACTCTGGCACCTGTTTATTTGACGCTTAATGTTTTGATTGCGCTATTGTCGCTATTATCTATTTTCATGTATAAAAATATTGCGCGTCAAAAAACAGTTGTATTAGTTTCTTTTTTACTGATGCTGGTATCGGCTGTGTCCGGTGCGGTCATTGTATTTGCTACGCTCGACAATGCTGTTATAGATTGGACTGGAGGCATTTTGCTTTTATTGGCTTCAATGTTAATGTCGCTTGCTGCATATCGTCGCATTGTCGCAGATGAGAAACTCTTAAAAAGTTATGATAGATTGAGATAAATCACTTATACAAGACATTGAACCCTGGTCTCGGAGCAGTGAAATATTATATTCATTGCTCCGATTGTTTTTTGTAAAAGGGTATTGCTCGCAAAAAAGTAATTTGAATTGGTTAGAGTTTTTCTTTGAGGTGTTGACCTGTATAAGATTGCGGTATTAGGGCAATATCTTCAGGTGTACCTGTGGCGACTATGCAGCCTCCATTTTCTCCGCCTTCGGGACCAATGTCGATAATATGGTCGGCACATTTAATAATGTCCATATTATGCTCGATGATTATAATTGTGTGACCTTGTTTGATGAGACGGTCAAATGAGTCCATAAGAGTATTAATATCATGAAAATGCAGACCGGTTGTCGGTTCGTCAAATATAAACATTGTTGGCTCCGGTTTCTCCTGGCTTAGATAATAAGCGAGTTTTACACGCTGATTTTCACCTCCTGACAGTGTTGATGATGATTGCCCGAGTTTGATATATCCTAATCCTACATCTTTGAGTGGTTGCAATCGGCGAACAATCTTCTTTTCGGTTGAGCCATTGACTTCGCCGAAAAATTCTATTGCTTGATTGACTGTGAGGTTGAGTATGTCGTTTATGTTTTTGCCTCGGTATTCTATTTCAAGCACTTCTTGACGGAAACGTTGACCGTGGCAAGACTCGCATGGGATAGTAATATCGGCCATGAATTGCATCTCTATGGTTATTGTGCCTTCGCCTTTGCACTCCTCACAGCGTCCGCCCTCAGCATTAAAAGAGAAGTAAGAGGCGGGAAATCCCATTTGTTTAGCTGCTTGCAATTCGGCAAAGAGTCGGCGTATCTCATCGTAGGCTTTGAGGTATGTAGCCGGATTGCTGCGTGTAGATTTGCCGATAGGATTTTGATCTACAAATTCAACTGCTGTGATGCGCGACATATCACCGTGCAAACCTCTGAATGATCCGGGAGCGTCAGTGGCTTCTTCAAAATGCCGCAACAGTGCTCGGTATAGAATGTCGCGAACAAGTGTGGATTTTCCAGATCCACTGACTCCGGTTACAACGGTGAGTACTCCAAGTGGGAATTTAACGTCGATGTTTTTTAAGTTGTGTTCCCTTGCACCAATTACTTCAATGTAGCTGTTCCAGCGACGGCGGTGGGAGGGGAGTGGAATGCTCATTTCGCCGTTAAGGTATCTTACTGTATAGCTGTCGGTCGCTTTTTCCAAATTGGCGACATTTCCTTGATAGATTATTTCGCCACCATGACGTCCGGCTTCGGGCCCAACATCAATAATGTAATCGGCAGCTCTCATTATCTCTTCGTCGTGCTCAACTACAACTACTGTATTCCCAAGACGTTGCAACTTGTGTAATACACCGATAAGCTTTTGGGTGTCGCGAGAATGCAAACCAATGCTTGGTTCGTCAAGTATAGAGGTTTGGATAACAGAGGGTGAGGAAACGAAAAAAATAGTCTTCAGCGGTGATGTCGGAAACATTAATCAGCCGATAATTAAAAATTCACCGTCACTTATTGAGGATGCAGATTATGAAGTGATTGAATCGACTTACGGCAGCCGCTTTCATGAAGAGAGTGTGAATATTGTCGAAAAATTGGCAGAATATATTCAGACTACGTT
>CAZBUT010000006.1:0-15311 GCA_964495165.1 uncultured Muribaculaceae bacterium
AGTGGCGCAATACCCGGCGATAGGAGTTGAAGATTTTGGATTTTGAGACAAATCCCACATACTTGCCGTTTTCCACGACCGGCAAGTTCCATGCTCCGGTGTCGTCAAATGTCTTCATCACTCGTTCCATATTCTCCCCTACCTCAATTTTTGCCGGAGGCATACTCATGAATTTGTTCACCTTCATTTTGCGATAAAGGTCGGGGCGGAACATAATGTTGCGTATATCATCGAGCAAAACAACTCCAAGCAAGACGTTGTCGTTGTTCACGACGGGAAACAGGTTGCGGTTTGATTGTGAAATCACCTCGACCATTTCTTTGAGCGACATCTCGGGACGCACCGACATGAAGTCTTTTTCTATCACGCTGTCCATTTTCAAAAGCGTCAAAACGGCTTTGTCTTTATGGTGAGTGAGCAATTCGCCTCGTTGGGCAAGACGCATGGTGTAAATGCTGTAACGCTCAAATATTTTTATCGTGCCATAAGAGATAACAGAGACGATGAGCAACGGCAAAAAGAGGTCGTAGCCCCCCGTCAGCTCGGCGGTCAAGAAGATTGCCATAAGCGGAGCATGCATAACCGCCGACATCACTCCCGCCATGCCCATAAGCGCAAAGTTCTTTATTGACAGATCAAGGTCAAAGCCCAAATGATTGAGCAGATAGGCAAAGAAAAATCCCGCCATGCACCCCACGTAAAGAGAGGGAGCAAATGTACCTCCACAACCGCCGCCACCATTGGTTGCCGATGTAGCAAACACCTTGGTGAGTATTATCGCGCCGATAAACAGGAGTATAAACCACACATTCTCGCGATCGCCATAGAATATTGAGCCATTGACGATTGAAGATGGATCGCCACTGAGCAGATCGGTGATTGCCGAATATCCTTCACCATATAATGGCGGGAACAAGAAGATAAGACAAGCCAAAACTGCTCCGCCCAAAGCCGTCTTTTTCCACTGGCTTTTAATGCGCCGGAACACATTTTCCATCATATTCATAGCCCTGGTGAAATATAGCGACACCAACCCGCAAAATACGCCAAGCAATACAACAAAAGGAATACGCTGAGTGACAAACGGTTCGCTTTGAACAAAAAAGAACTCTACATCATATCCGGTAAAGATATAAGCCACCGTCGCACTGGTTATCGATGCAATCATAAGCGGCATGATCGACACAGTTGTCAAGTCAAGCATAAGCACCTCGATAGTGAAAAGCATTCCGGCTATCGGAGCTTTGAAGATACCGGCAATACCGGCTGCAGCACCACAACCTACCATAATCATCAATACTCGCGGCGACAAGCGGAAAAGCTGCCCGAGATTAGAGCCTATGGCAGCCCCCGTATAAACAATAGGGCCTTCGGCTCCGACCGAACCGCCAAAACCGATAGTGATAGAACTGGCTGTTACCGAAGTAAACATGTTATGGGGTTTCAGGCGGCTTTTGTTTTGAGAAATAGAATAAAGCACGCGTGTTACACCATGAGAAATGTTATCCTTGACTACATAACGCACATATAACCCGGTAATGAGAATACCCAAGGCCGGATATATGAGATACAAAAAGTTTCCGCCACTCACCTCGACATGAGAAGTCAAGGCATCGGAAATGAGGTGTATCAACATCTTCAGCAACAAAGCCGCAAATCCGGCAAACAGACCAACAAACAGAGCCAATATGATGACAAACGTGCGTTCTTTGATGTGCTGTTGCCGCCATTGCACAAATCTCATCAACAGGTCTTGTGCCACTTGTTTTATATTCTGCATTATTTCTTTCATAGGTTATATTCCTTTTCCGGTAAACACCGTCTGCACGGTGTAGAACAATATTTTCAGGTCGACCAGCAACGATACATTCTCGATATAGAGCAAGTCATATTTTAGTCGAGCCACCATACCATCGACATCTGAGGCATATCCATATTTGACCATGCCCCACGACGTTATGCCCGGACGCACCTGATGCACCAAAGTGTAATAAGGCGCACGCGCCATTATCTGCTTGATATAATATTCACGCTCAGGACGTGGCCCAACAAGCGACATATCGCCACAAAGCACGTTCCAAAACTGCGGGAACTCATCGATACGGTATTTGCGCATGAACCGCCCTATACGGGTAATGCGAGGGTCGTTGAGGGTTGACAATGCCGGACCGGTAGCTTCGGCATCGACCGTCATAGAACGGAATTTATAGATATTAAACGGTTTCTTGTGAAAACCTATGCGTTGCTGTTTGTAAATAACCGGACCTCGCGACGAACATTTTATTAAAACTGCAATGATTACCAAAAGCGGAGAGAGAAACAACAATGCCAATGCCGATACCAGAATATCGCTCATACGTTTGATATTCAGCGTACATTGACTCATCTCTGTGCGGGAAATATCGATAAGAGGCTCTCCTACTATATTTGACATGCGCACATTGGTCGTGAGCAATTGATACAAGTCGGGAGAGATATATATCGGCATATCCAAAGGCAACAGGCTGTTTACCAACGACATGGTCGCTTTGATTCCATGACGGTGAGGAATAACGATAAGGTTTTTCACCCCTTCTCTGTCACACACTTCACGCAAATCGCTAAGTCCATACACTGGAAGATTCAACTCACGATGAAAAGAATCCTCACATGTATCGACATACCCTATCACGTTAAAGCCCATTGACTTGCGCATTTCTCGCAAACGGCGTTCCAGTTGCTCGGCATTGTTTGAAACTCCGACTATTAATGTATTAAACGACCATTCGCGATGATGTATCTTGTGAGTTGCAATGCTCGTAATGCTGAATCGACATATATAAACAACTACAAAAAGAGATGTAAACAACATCAGAATCTGCTCATAGGTAAACGCTCGCTGAGGCATTATATCGTTGACCAACGCCGTAAAAAAAATAACTATCGTGCCAATAAAAGCCGTTGACACAGTAGTTATGACTTCTTGCAAACGCGACTTCATAAACACCTGATTATAATATCCCGACAAATAATATATTCCCAACATCATAATAGGGAAAATAATTTGCCCGAACACCACCATGGAAGATGTCAAAAACGCCTCCAAAGAGACAAATCCGGTTTCATTACCAACGTAATATCGTGACACGTTAAACAACAACCAAGCCACATTGGTCGAAACATAGTCGGTCACTACGTAATTAATTCGTTGTCGTCTCTCTCCTATCACGGTCTTATGATTTTAACAGTTCCGTCACAGCCGAGTTTGATTACACTTGATGGGGTATGTGGCTCTGTTTCAAAGCGTCTCGATTGGACTATATAATCCATTTGCTTTTTTATTTCTACAGATATTTTGCTGAATATCGCTGGCGTAGGTTCGCCACTGATATTTGCCGATGTTGATACAATCGGACGGCGATAGGCTCGGCACAGCCGGCGTGAGAAATCTTCACCGGTGACACGTATGCCCACACTTCCGTCTTCACCCAACAATTCGGGAGCAAGATTGCGCCCGCGGTCATATACAATTGTCAATGGTTTTACTGCCACATCGATTAGTTCATATGCAATCTCCGGCACATCATCGACATACCAGTCGAGCATACGTGCATCGCCAAGCATCACAATCATCGCTTTATTATCGGCACGTCGCTTTATTTCAAACACGCGGCGCACGGCATCACTGCGCGTGGCATCGCAACCGATGCCCCACACCGTATCGGTCGGGTACAAAACAACCCCGCCACGCTTCATTGCCTCACAAGCAAGTCTAATATCTTCGTCAATCTGCACTATGAATTCAATCTTTAACAGAAACCTTTATCTTGTTTCTTATTGCAAAGATAGTGAATAATTCATAATGCACATGCAGATGTACTCATTATTTCTTTATTCGAGGACCAATACTCTTGGATTATTTTTCACCCCAACGGCTACGCAATGGATAACGGTTGGCGTGTAACAACAAGCGTAAAGATGTACTATATGAACAATAAGCCCATATCCAGTTTATAAGCACCGATAATTTGTTGCGCATACCCAATATTGAAATCAGGTGGATAAACATCCACGTCAACCATGCCGGACGTCCATATAGATGAAGATGCTTCAAATCAACTACTGCCCTGTTGCGCCCTACGGTAGCCATTGAACCTTTGTCTTTATAAACAAAAGGCATGTCAAAGCTGTTACGGTTAAGATTAGACGCCAATAGTTTTGCCGATTGAATCGCCACTTGAGCCAATTGCGGATGCCCTTTGGGGTACGAATCAGATATCATGAGCGCTATATCACCAAGCACATAGACGTCATCGACACCTTTCAGACGGTTAAATTCATCAACCACAAAACGATTACCTGCACCTCGCACAATGTCGGCACCGACTATCTCCAATGGTTCGCCTGTCACACCGGCAGTCCATATCACCATTTCTGAATATATCGTTTCCCCATCGGCAAATGTAACAACATTGTCTTGATATGACTTCATCGTCTTCTGCAATCTCACATTCACCATCAGATGCCCAAGATATTCGAGAGCTTCTTTTGAAGCAGTTTCACTCATCGTGCGCAACAATCGATCGGCACCCTCCACCAAAGTTATACTCAGGTCGTCAGTTGAAATATCGGGATATTCACGTTGGAGGATATACCGTTTCATCTCCCCTATCGCACCTGCAATCTCAACTCCGGTAGGACCGCCTCCTATCACCACAAAACTCAGCAAACGTCGACGTTGGTTCGCGTCCTTGCACAAACTCGCCCGCTCCAGCCGGTCGAGTATCTCATTTCGGCATCTGATGGCTTCAGCCGTGCTTTTCAACGTGAAAACACGTTTATAAAGATCGGTCATGCCAAAAAAATTATTAGTAGTGCCGGCGGCAATCACAAGTTTATCATAGGGCACTGACTCAAACTGAGTTATAACAATTTTCCGAGCCACATCGATTGTCTTGACATCTCCCATACGAAAATGTGCACCTTTTACACTACCCTTGCGCATCTCTCGCCGGAACGGGAAAGATATGCTGCCTGGATCAAGCCCCGACGACGCTATCTGATAAAACAATGGCGGAAAACTATGAAAATTATTACGGTCGATCAATACAACATCAAAACGCCGCTTGTCCAATTTCTTAACAAGATTCAGACCGGCAAAACCTCCACCGATAACAACAATACAATCTTTTTCACTCATAGGAAATATATTATAAATTATAACTCAAACCTGCTTCTAAAACAACCCTGCTACGGAACTTGTTTAGAGGGGGCAAAAATAAACATTTATCAAGATATAAGCATGGTCTATATGTCTGTATTATCCGACAAAATAGATGTTAATCATTCAATTTATATATTTATATGATTGTCAGATTGGTAATATTAGCGTATTTTTGCCAAAAAATCAGATTTAAAGATGAAATACTTTGCCAGACTGATATATTCGATAGTGTTGTCAACCATAAGTTTTTGTGCTTCGGCTCAAATCAACACCGACCAAGTGATGCGTATAGGCCGTAACGCGTTATATTTTGAGGACTATATGCTGTCGATACAATATTTCAACCAAGTAATACAAGCAAAGCCATATCTGGCACAACCTTATTTCTACAGAGGCATAGCCAAGTTCAATCTTGAGGATTTTTCGGGAGCGGAAGAAGATGCATCGATTGCAATAGAACATAATCCGTTCATCACCGATGCCTATGAGTTGAGGGGGGCTGCCCGGCAAAATCTCGGCAAACACTGTGAAGCCATAAAGGACTACGAAACGGCATTGTCGATGCACCCCGAAAGCCGAGGCATTCAATTTAACAAAGCTCTTGCCGAAGAAGAAATCAAAGATTATGAAAGTGCCGAGAAAAGCTATGCGGCACTGCTAAAAGCCCACCCGGGATTTGACAACGGCTACATAGGTCGAGCTAAATTGCGTCTGGCGACAGGCGACACTATCAGCGCCCTGCAAGACCTCAACAAAGCTATAGAAATCAACAAAAATGCCACCAACGCCTACGTATTGCGTGCCGATATAGCAATCAAAAACGAAAAAGACTATGAAAAAGCACTTGATGACATGAACATTGCTATCAAACTTCAACCTCAATATTCAGGATTTTTCATAAATCGCGCTTTCTTGCGCTATAACCTCGACGACTATTTCGGGGCAATGGCCGACTATGATTATGCCATACAGCTTGACCCCTTAAATACAGCGGCATTGTTTAACCGCGGATTGCTCAGAGCCGAGGTGCACGACAACAACAAAGCGATCGATGATTTCAGCAAAGTATTGTCGCTCAACAGCAACGACTACCGCTCTCTTTACAACCGCGCAATGCTCTACAAGGATATTCAAGATTATAAAAACGCACTTGCCGACATAAACAGGGTGATAGATGCCTACCCGTCATTTGCCGGAGCCTATTTCCTGCGATATGAAATAAACAGGCTGAACGGAGACATGCGCAACGCTGAAAAAGACTATAACAAATCAATGGCACTCGCAAAGCAACCGGCAACAAAAACAGAAACGGCTGCGACCAATGCAACTGACGGCAACACTTCATCAGAAACAGAACCTCAAGAAGTCGTTGCCAATAGGTTCACATCATTGCTTACAATCGAAAATGAGACTGACGTACAAGAGGAATACAGCAACAAAAGCATACGCGGACGCGTGCAAGACCGCAACATGAGCATCGAAGCCGAGCCGATGTTTGCTCTCTCTTACTACTCTTCCCCCTCACAACTCAAAGAGAACAGCTATTATATTAAAGAAGCCGATGATTTAAACGCAACACGCATTCTGCGATTTGTGTTAATGGTCACCAACCGAGAACCGCAACTCACCGACGAAGCCGACATAAAACGGCATTTTGAATCGATCGAGTACTACAACTCCTATTTGTCAACCCACCAGCCCCGAGCCATTGACTACTTCGGACGAGCAATGGATTTCATCACAATCCACAACTACAAATCGGCAATTACCGACCTGAACCGCGCCATTGAACTCACTCCCGATTTCACGCTGACCTACCTCATGAGAGCTTTTGCCAATGCCAAAAATGCAGAGGTCGAACGTCTGTCATCGGACGATGACAACACTCAAGTGGCAGCACAACTCGCTACCCAAAAGGCTAAAATGACTGCAAGCGAAATCATCGCCGACCTCGACCATGTGATAAAATTGTCGCCACGCATGGCTATTGCTTACTATAATAAGGGCTGCATACTTGCCGAGATGCAAGACTACACATCGGCATTGAGCGCATTTACCAAAGCAATCGAGCTGAAAGCCGACATGGGTGAAGCATATTACAATCGCGGATATGTTTACCTGAAACTCGGCAATAAAGATGCCGGAATAGCCGATTTGAGCAAAGCCGGTGAACTCGGCATCATTCCCTCATACAACCTGCTCAAGCGCATGGCTCAATAGCCTTCCAATGGCACTATTTTCATGCCGTTCCAATTCTTGAAGGAATACATCCATAATGATGAGCGTGACAATCGGAAATAACTGCTTGTTTTCCTTGATTGCATCCACTTCAAACACGATGAATGTCTCATCAAACAAAGTTGAATCCACATTCTCATTTATTACTGTCCGATAAAAGTTTTTTTGAGTAAAAGAAAAATAGGGCTGTTTCCATTTGCAGGATTCAGCCCTTGGTGGTTATTTTGGTTTTGCTACAAACAACAATATAACCATGGGTAAAAGTACACATTTTATCGGACAGTAACATAAATTTTAATCGCTGGTGTTGCTATAAACAAGATAATTTTGCTAACTTTGGGGTATTGAATAATAATTTAACTCTAAATACCATTATGCTAACACCTGAAGACCTTAAAACTCTTGAAGAGAAAGGCATCACTCAAGATGAGCTATTGACTCAAATCGACCGTTTTAAAACCGGATTTCCATACCTGCGTCTCGCCGGTTCGGCTACTATAGGACAAGGAATCATGCGTCTCACCCCCGAGGAACAAAACCGCGCAATAGAGCGTTGGAAAAAGTATCTTGCCAATGGAGGTGAAGTATGCAAATTTGTACCGGCATCGGGAGCGGCATCTCGCATGTTCAAATCTCTGTTCTCGTTTGTCGACGGCAATGATGATGTGCCAGCCGACGGTTCGGCTGTTGCAGAACTCATTGAGAACATCCATAATCTCGCATTTTTCGGCGAGCTCGACGACCTGTGTCGCGACATCTACAACAAGAGTGTTGACGGGCTGATCGAGGAACATCGCTACAAAGATGTGATCAATGCCATTATCAGCGAGAAAGGCATGAATTATGGCAATCTGCCAAAAGGATTGCTCACTTTCCACCGCTATAATGATGCGACACGCACTCCGGTTGAGGAACAACTTGTTGAAGGAGCGCAAACCGCGGCTCAGAACAACGGAAAAGTAAACCTGCACTTTACCGTGTCGGGAAATCACCGCAAATTATTTGAGCAGAAACTCGCCGCCGTTGTCCCCGACTGCGAACAACGCATGGGAGTGAAATTCAATATATCAATGTCGGAGCAGAAAGCATCGACCGATACCGTCGCAGTCAATCCCGACAACACATTGTTTAGGGAAGACGGAAAACTTGTATTCCGTCCGGGCGGACACGGTGCTCTGATTGAAAACCTCAACGACATCGACTCGGCAGTTGTGTTTATAAAAAACATCGACAACGTGGTACCCGACTCTCGCCGTGCCGCAACCATTCAATACAAGCAAGTCATTGCCGGATACCTGATTGAAGTTCATGACATGATAGAAAAATATCTCGGCATCATCAATTCAGGCGAATACGACATGGAAAAAGTGCGCGACATGATTGCTTTCTTGCACCAGGTTCTAAACGTGCGCGATGAAAAGATGAAAACTCTTGAAGATGCCGAACTCGTTCTCTTCATCAAAGAAAAGCTCAATCGTCCGCTACGCGTGTGCGGCATGGTTAAGAACGAGGGCGAACCTGGTGGAGGTCCTTACATTGCCTACAACAACGACGGTTCAACTTCACCTCAAATCCTCGAGAGTCACCAAATAGATCCGGACAACGACGAATACAAAGCAATGGTGGCAAAAGCCACTCACTTTAATCCGGTTGACCTTGTGTGCTACATCAAAGACATTGAAGGTGAAAAATTCAACCTGCCACAATATGTAGATGCCGACACAGGCTTCATCTCATCAAAATCGTTGCATGGCAAGGAATTGCGTGCGCTTGAGTTGCCCGGACTTTGGAACGGGGCAATGAGCAATTGGAACACCGTGTTTGTAGAAGTGCCTATCGACACATTCAATCCGGTAAAAACAGTAAACGACCTATTGCGTCCGGCACACCAAGAATAAATCAAGGCGATAAGCCATTTACAATAAGCACAAAAGATGAGTTGCATCACTGCAACTCATCTTCACTTTTACACTATACTTAAATATTGCTGATTAGGGGTTCTGGTTATTTGCTCTCTTGAGGACATTGTCCTTGACCCGGTGCAGGTGGACAAGGTTTGCCCATTTTGCCACCTCGACGATCATGACGGGGACCGCGTCCCTGCTTCATATCCTTCTGCGGAGCTTGCAAAGCAAGATTCTCAAGAAATTGTACATATTGTTCAGGAGTCAATATTGCTTTAATATCGGCAAGATGTTGCGCACGGGCTGCACGAGCCAACGAGTCACGTTGTTGGCGCTGCTTTTGTTTGTCGGCTTTATCTTTCTTGCAGGGAGCTTGCAAAGCACCGAGCTTGTCTTTCTGCTCCTGAGTAAGATTTAACCCTTCAAACGGATTAGGACAATCTTTTTTCATCTCAGGATCGCATTGCTTGCCACATGCCTCTTTCTTACATTGATTGTTGTCACACTTATTATCTTGAGCCATTGTTGTGAATGTAAACATAGATACGGCTGCAATCATTACACTTAAAAATGTCTTTTTCATTGTTTCAAAAATTAATTTGGTTTAAAAATAAGTTTAAAAAGTTGTTTTATTACTTGCGGATTAATCTGCTGTTTGTCTATAAGACTATCCCCCACTCCAAAGGTTTAAAACCGACCACAAAACCAACACAATTTAACTTTTTCATCAATTTCATAACAAAATGTGCTGTGGTCACATCTGACACAGCACATTTTGTTAGCATTATGATATGGGATTTAATTAAGACCGCGGGATTTGTAGATGAGGTCGCGGGCTTCGTTGATTTGTCTGAATTTTTCCTCTGCCGCTTTGCGTATATCATCACCTAATGACGCTACACGATCGGGGTGATGTTTTAAAGCGAGTTTGCGATATGCCGCCTTCACTTCATCATCAGTTGCCGATGATGTTATTTCCAGCACTTTATAGGCCTCTTCCAATGTGTTACCTCCGAGATTCAGCATCGATTCCACTTCTCCGGTAGACAATCCCATTGCTACTGCAACTTCACGCAAGGCGTCTATCTCGGCATTGCACACATGTCCGTCACTGCGAGCTATCATCGCAAGGAAATCAAGCAACTGCAAACGTTCTTCATAGCCTAAATTGACCTTTATTTGAGCACCGCACTCATATATTGTGTGCCTGAACGCCTCCGGGTTTGTCATTTCCATGCGTTTGCGCTGTTCAAATAGGTTAAGCAATATTTGATTGCCTTCGGCGACAGCCGCTTCTCCAAAATTTGTCCGCAGAAACCGACGCACAAATTCCATTTCACTATGCATTACTTTGCCGTCGGCCTTGATAATATATGAAGCCATGACAAGCATGGCAAAGAGAAAGCTGTTTCTTTGCCCATAGGCCGAGTCGTAGCTATTTGACTGCTGACGGTTGTTGTCATCAATTCCTTTATCAAGCAAAGAGCCGAGAGCATATCCGGCCAAGGCTCCAAGCGGGCCAAAGGTCATGAACCCCACAACACCGCCTATCCATTTTCCTAATCCCATTTATATTCAGATTTATTTTTGTCGGGTACAAATTTACAAAAAAAGCCCGGATCTGAAAACCAGCCGGGCTTATGGCTAACTAAACGGTTATCAACCGAAATTATCGTAGTGTATCGATGAGGGATCTACTCCAAGACCGTCAAGCATACCTTCTACCGCTTTGCTCATCGGACCGGGGCCACACATATAATATTCTATATCTTCGGGCGCCTCATGGTTCTTTAGATAAGTTTCATAAATTACCTGATGCACAAAACCGGGAGTGTATTTCACTCCGGCGGCATCGGCTGCCGGATCGGGACGGTCAAGAGCAAGATGAAATTTAAAATTGGGAAATTCTTTTTCAAGAGCAAGGAAATCGTCCAAATAGAACACTTCGTTAAGTGCTCTCGCTCCATAGAAATAATGCATCTGGCGGTCGGTAGTGTGCAACGTTTTTGTCATGTGCATTATTTGAGCACGCAATGGAGCCATACCGGCGCCTCCGCCAATCCACATCATCTCGGCTTTTGAATCAAATATCGGGTGGAAGTCTCCATAAGGACCGCTCATCAAAACTTTGTCACCGGGTTTAAGTGTAAAAATGTAAGATGACGCTATACCGGGCATTACGTCCATGAATCCCACCTCGGGTTTAGGTTTGAATGGAGGTGTTGCAATACGCACTGTCAGCATGATGCGGTCGCCCTCTGCCGGATAATTGGCCATTGAATAGGCTCTCACCGTAGGTTGGGTGTTCTTGCATTTAAGCGTAAACAATCCAAACTTTTCCCATGCAGGCAGATATTCATCGCCTATCAACGATTTGTCAATATCTTTGTCATAGTCCATTTCATATTGGGGTATTTTTATCTGAGCGTATGAGCCGGGGACAAAGTTCATGTGTTCACCCGGAGGGAGCGCTACGATAAACTCTTTTATGAAAGTGGCTACATTTTTATTTGAAATGACCTCGCATTCCCATTCTTTCACATCAAGCACCGACGGGTCAATGCCAATACTCATATTCTCTTTCACCTTGACCTGACAACCAAGACGCCAATGGTCTTTTTGTTCTTTGCGCGAGAAATGCACCTGCTCTGTCGGGAGAATATCTCCACCGCCGTCAAAAACCTGCACTTTACATTGTCCGCAACTGCCTTTCCCGCCACAAGCCGAAGACAAAAACACATTATTTTCCGACATTGTGGTCAACAACGATTTGCCGGAGTCGGTCTCTATCTTTTTATCATTATTAATCGTTATCTCAACCTTGCCACTATGCACAAGATATTTTTTCGCAACAAGCAAAATTGCCACAAGGACAAGTGTTATCACAAGAAATATGGCAACACCCGCCGACAATGTGAGCCAAGTGGCATCTACCGATAAAAATATATTGTTGGTAATCATGTCTGCTTAAATTTTAATACCGAGGAAACTCATGAACGCAATACCCATAAGTCCTGCTATAATAAATGTTATACCTATTCCTCTCAATGGTTTGGGAATATTTGAGTATGATGCCAGCCGTTCGCGTATAGCAGCAATCGCCACTATTGCAAGCAGCCAGCTTATTCCCCAACCCGCTCCGGCACATGTTGCAGTCCATGCGCTGCCGAAATCGCGTTGTTGCATAAACAACGAGCCTCCGAGTATGGCGCAATTGACGGCAATCAGAGGGAGAAATATTCCAAGCGAAGCATATAGCGACGGGCTGAATTTCTCAACCACCATTTCCACAAGCTGTGTCATTGATGCGATAACAGCAATAAACATTATCAGAGCCAAGAAACTGAGATCGACATCGGCATATTCGACACCAAGCCACTCAAGTGCGCCGGCTTTCAACACATAGGTTTCAAGCAGATAATTTATAGGCAAAGTTATCACCAGCATAAACGTCACTGCCACACCCAACCCCAAAGCTGTTTTCACATTTTTGGAAACAGCAAGAAACGAACACATGCCCAGGAAATAGGCAAATATCATATTATCGACAAAAATCGAACGTATAAACAGATTTAAATCTTCCATAATATTCAATGTTTACATGTTTGAGGCAGGCTAATTGTCTTGCAAATCCTTATTGAGACTGCGGTGCACCCATATAATACACGCAACCGTAATCAAAGCCATAGGCGGCAAAATCATTAACCCGTTATTTACATATCCTGCGTCATAGAAACTCTGCGGAATAATCTGATAGCCCAACAGAGTACCCGTTCCTAAAAGTTCTCTGAAAATTGCTACGATAACAAGTATCATTGCATATCCCGCTCCGTTTCCAATGCCGTCGAGAAACGCCGGCCAAGGTTTATTGCTCATCGCAAACGCTTCCAAACGTCCCATCAATATACAATTGGTGATAATAAGACCTATGAACACCGACAATTGCTTGCTCACATCATAGGCATAGGCTTTAAGTAATTGATCAACGATAGCAACCAACCCGGCAACCACAACAAGTTGCACAATCATGCGTATGCTCGTCGGGATAGTATTGCGTATCAACGATATTATAACATTGGAAAACGCAACAACTGCAATTACCGAAATACCCATTACAATTGCCGGCTCAAGTTTTGCTGTCACGGCAAGAGCCGAACATATTCCGAGTATCTGAACAATAACCGGATTGTCTTTTGAGAGCGGATTTACAAGTACGCTCATTGTATTATTTTTCTGTGCCATGATTATTCTTTACTTAATTTTTCAAGATATGCTTTATAGGGACTAAGACAATTTCCAAGCATAGAACCTACGCCCTTGCTCGTAATTGTTCCGCCCGAGATACCGTCGACATAATCCTCTCCGTTCAATGGTTTTTGTCCGGCCTTTACTACCGTAACAGGCTTGAATTTTCCGTCAATAAACAAGCGCTTATCGACAAACTGATTACTAAAAGCGGACTTGTCTATTTCCGCACCAAGTCCGGGAGTTTCTCCTTGATGCGCAAAATAAGCACCATATATCGTTTTTCCGTCAGAACTCACCGAAACATAGCCCCATATCGGGCCCCACAATCCGGCTCCATATACTGGAAGGATATATTTAACTCCATTTCCGGGCAAGTCGCAGACAAACACCGGCAACTTGCGCATCGAACTGTTTTTCTCTTTGCTTTCTTGTGCGACATTCACCGAAAAAGCATCACCTGACACTTCATTGCCGTCTATATCTACGACCAATTGTTTTGTTATATATTTATCAAAATCGGTCTTCACCTGTCCTTCGACAGGGACAATATGCACCGACGCAAGTATCTGTTTCATCTTATCGGCATCGGCATTGGCTTGCTGCATCGGTTTAAGGCTCATAGCCGTAAATGCAAGAGCGGCACCAACTACTACTACCAATAGTATGATATAAAATATTGTATATGTATTGCTTTGCTTATTCATAACGGTCTATGCTTTAAGTTTTACACGACGTTGACGACGGCGAATATTTGCTTGAACCACACAATAGTCGATAAACGGAGCAAATGCGTTCATCAACAAGACAGCAAGCATAGCGCCTTCGGGATAACCGGTGTTGTATGTTCTGATTAGTATTGCCATTACTCCCACTAAAAATCCATAAATATATTTTCCTGTATTTGTGCGAGCGCCGGTAACGGGATCTGTAGCCATAAACACTGCGGCAAAAGCAAAACCGCCAAGCAACAATTGTTCAAGAGGTGAAAGCAATGACGCTGCATAATCCGGAGTCTGGAATATATTTGCAATCCATGCCATTACCGCACCTCCGGCAAATACCGACAACATAACGCGCCAATTGGCAATTCCCGTAAACAGCAATATAATCGCACCTACTAATATACATAACGTTGACGTTTCGCCAAATGAACCCGGAATCAGTCCCAAGAACATATCCCACGTACCTATAGCATTGCCATCGATTCCTGTGAGATGCAACTGATCACCGACATTGGTTGCAACCTGAGCCAAAGGAGTGGCTCCGGTAAACCCATCTGCTACATCATGCCCGATTCCCAACACAGGGTCGGTTGCGACAAAGACTTTATCACCACTCATCTGAGCCGGATAGGCAAAGAACAGGAATGCACGAGTGACCAGAGCAGGATTAAAAATATTGTAACCGGTTCCGCCAAATACTTCTTTTGCAAAAATCACAGAAAATGCAGTGGCTACAGCAATCATCCACACCGGAGTTTCAACCGGACATATCATCGGTATCAGCAATCCCGATACAAGAAAGCCCTCTTGAATCTCTTCTTTGCGCCATTGTGCCACCACAAATTCGATACCAAGTCCTACCCCGTAGGATACTACCACGCTTGGCAATATCGCAAAAAAGCCGTAAGCCAAAAGGTTCCAAAACGGGAAACTTGTTTCTCCTGCAGCAAGCCAATGCTGATAGCCGGTATTATACATTCCGAAAATGAAACATGA
>CAZBUT010000007.1:0-15224 GCA_964495165.1 uncultured Muribaculaceae bacterium
ACGCTGTCGATTGCCTCTTTTAGCACTATGCCATAGTTGTAAATATCCTCTGTGGCATCGGCCGGTTCAAGGTTTTCCCTTTGGTCAAATCCCACGTCGATGAGCTTGAGCTTGCCACCAACTTCGGTAAAAAATATACGTTCTGAGGAAATCGGACGATGCACAATATGGTTTGATTGTATATAGTCTATTGCGCTAAGCAACTGATGCCGCAGTTGCTCGATGTGTTCGGGCTTCACGCGATGTTCAGCAATGAGTTTACTCAAAGAGTCGCCATATACATCATCGGTGACTATACAACGCCCCACCCCCGGCACATCTTCAAAATCGGTGATTATCACAATATTGGGGTGAGTGAGTTTATATCGTACATCAAACTCTTTCTCAATCATCGCCAGGTATTGAGGCAGGTCGCGATACTCGGGTTTCAATGTTTTCAACATCACCCACTTGCCATGCTTTTTTGCCGTATATACATAATAGAACTCCTCGTCCCATTCGGGCAAGTGCTCTATTTCTGTCCATTTACCAGAGTTCGGCATTGTTGCATCGCTATCCTTTTCCATACATTCAGGAAACGGGGTAATTTATTTAGGGAGCTTTTATAAATTGCTTTGTTATGATTAAAGCTTTTTATTGATGAGATTTATTGAAGTTCCCGTTATATAGTCCAATCCGTTTCTTATAGTGCAAAATTAAGGAATAATATCTTAACTACAAGCCGTTGTGCTGTTTTTTGCTCAATTTTCAGAAAACGCGGTGCAATATATCCACTTTTTTCATGTTATAATTATAAGAAGTTGTTTAAAATTTTATTGAATATTTTACGGCTTCATAACGAGGCTGTTTCGGCTTATTTAAGGCTTTTTTGGTTGCCTTTTACGCTAAATTGTTTGTAAATAGCTCGCTATTCACTGCACAATTTATCTAAAATTCCATTCCAAAACAGCCTTAAATAATCTCGAAATAAAATTTAAACAACTTCTAAAAATATACAAGAATGACCGAACGCCATTTAATATCCATAATAATACCTGTTTACAACGTGGCTGAGTATTTGTGTGAATGCTTAGACAGCGTTTTGGCTCAGTCATATCGTAATCTTGAGATAATCCTCGTAGATGATGGCTCAACCGACAACAGTGGCGATATTTGCGACAAATATGCCGAGAAAGATTCTCGCATCACAGTCATTCACCGGGAAAATGGCGGACCGTCGGCAGCACGCAATGCCGCATTAGACATGATGCATGGTCAATATGTAACCTTCATCGATTCCGACGACACGATTCACCCTCAATACATCAAATTATTGTATGACAATTCATGTCGTTTTAATGCCGATATATCTTCAGCCGCGCTCACAACAAACCGAGGAAAAATATGCGACAATTTCCCTAAAGGGCACAGTCGCTTATTTTCATCAACAGATGCAGTAAAACATATTTTGTATCAACATATTTTGGACAATGCGGTTTCCGGGAAATTATATAATTCTACATTGTGGAACGATGTCAGATTCAAAACCGCCATTTATTACGAAGACCTTGAGGTATTCTATCATATATATTTCAAGACTAAAACCGTTGTACACTTTAATTCCACGATATATTATTATAGACAGAGAACCTCAAGCCGTATGGACAACTTCTCGCTCAAACGTGCTGATGTGCTTGACGTTACTGATAATATCGAAACTTATATAGCCAAGAACCATCCGGAGCTTTTGCCTGCGGCAAAAGACCGCAAATTCAGTGCAAACATGAACATTCTTTGGCTTATGACAACAACCGGAATACGCGACAAAAAATTCGAACAGCGATGCTGGCAAAACATCAAATCACTAAGAACAGCGAGCTTGACAAACCCCAACGTCAGACTTAAAAACAAAATCGGTGCATTAACCTCTTTTTTCGGTTTAAGTTTTTTATGTTTGATATTCAAATTATTCAAAGCATAAAATAATTTCTCAATTCACGGCGCGATTTCAGGGTTTTTATGTAATTTTGGAGTGCTCAAAATTATATTTTCATGGATTTTACCCCTATAGCAAGATTATTTTTCGACCACAGAGTCAAAGAATCATTACGCTGGATCTCAGAGAGCGAACAGACACAACGTAATCAGTTGCAATGGCTATTGAAACAAGCCCGCACGACCGAATGGGGTATTCGTCACAACTTTGCGGCAATACGCGATTATGATGATTTCAAAAACACAGTCCCAGTAACTCCCTATGAAAACATACGCCCGATGGTCAACCGCATGATCGCCGGGGAGAAAAATGTGCTGTGGAAAGGGCGTGTAACCCATTTTGCGCAATCATCGGGAACAAGCGACGGCAAGAGCAAATATATCCCTATATCAAACGATTCATTTAAACGATGCCATTATCAAGGAGGTACCGATGTAGTGGCTCATTATCTGCACCTGTACCCCGACAGCCGCATGTTTGCGGGTAAAGGGTTTATACTCGGAGGCAGTTACGCCAACGAACTGTCATTAAACAAGGGGGTTGTTGTCGGTGACTTATCGGCAAACCTCATTGACAACATAAATCCGATTGTCAATATGGTGCGTGTCCCGTCAAAACATATTGCTCTTATGGAAGATTGGAGCAAGAAACTGCCGGCACTTGTCAACGCCTCAATAAACAAAGACATTACCAATATCTCAGGTGTTCCTTCTTGGTTTCTCACCGTGCTTAAAGAAGTGATCAAACAAGCCGGAGCAACCACTATCCACGATGTGTGGCCCAATCTTGAGGTATTTTTTCACGGTGGCATATCCTTCAAACCCTACCGCGAGCAATATCGTGTAATCACAGATACCAACAAAATGCGGTATCTTGAGACATATAATGCATCGGAAGGATTTTTCGCCGTGCAAAACGCTATAGATGATCAAGCAATGTTATTGTTGCTTGACGTAGGAGTTTTCTACGAATTTATACCTGTCGATGAAACAGGCGAACCTTTTCCAGCAGCGTTGCCTGTGTGGCAGGTTGAACCGGGCAAAATATACGCGCTGGTTATCACCTCATGCAATGGCCTTTGGCGTTATCCCATCGGCGATACGGTTAAAATCGAGAGCATAAATCCGGTCAAAATAACAATTGCCGGACGCACCAAGCATTATATCAACGCTTTTGGCGAAGAGCTTATGGTTCACAATACCGATGCAGCTATCGCCAAAGCATGCAAACAACTCGATTGCTCAATACTCAACTACACAGCCGCCCCTGTTTATGCCGGCGACCGATCTAAAGGACGGCATGAATGGCTCATCGAGTTCAGCCGGCGACCGTCCGACATCGAAGCTTTTGCCTCTTTGCTTGACAATCTGCTGCAACAGGAAAACTCTGATTACCAGGCCAAACGCAGCAAAGACATTTTTCTTGACAAACTGTCTATAGTCGAAGCCCGTGAACGATTGTTTGACGACTGGTTGGCTACCTCCGGGAAACTTGGAGGACAACGCAAAGTACCCCGATTGTGCAACGACCGGCGGTTTATTGACCCAATGCTTAAAATGAACATATAATCTTTTACAATACAACCTAATGATTAACAAATTATGAAATTCAGATTTTTATTTGCGTTACTGCTCCTTTGTATAGGAGTTAACGCTTTTGCCGATGCGCCTAAATATGTATTCTATTTCATAGGTGATGGTATGGGCATGGGACATGTGATGGCAACTCAAACTTACAATCGCGTAGTACTTGGCAACGACGAGCCTCTGTTGATGATGCGCTTCCCCGTTGCATCATGGGCTATGACATATTCAGCCTCAGGACCTATTACCGACTCGGCAGCGGCAGGTACGGCATTGGCCACCGGACACAAAACCCTTAACGGAATGCTTGGCGTAACACCCGACTCAACAGCTGTAGAGTCAATTGCCGCACAACTGCATGATGCAGGCTATGGTGTAGGACTGCTCACCACAGTAGCACCCGACGATGCAACCCCCGGAGCTTTTTACGCCCACCAACCAAGCCGCAAAATGAAATATGAGATAGGGCTTGATGCCGCAGCCTCAGGATATGAATTCCTTGCAGGTTCTCGATTATACGGAGGCAAGAAAGACGGCAAAGACACCGATTTGTTTAAAGTCTTTGCCGACAGCAACATCTCTGTCGTTTACGGCTTGGATCAATTACCTTCAGCCCAAAGTAAACGCGTAATTCTTTTAAACAAGCCTGAGTTTAATTCAAGCAATGTAGGCTATACATTAGACTCCATACAAGGCACATTGACACTTCCCGACATGACACGTGCCGCCCTCTCACATCTGCAGAAAACATCTCCCGATCGATTTTTCATGATGGCAGAAGGTGGTAATATCGATTATGCCGGACACTCCAACGACGGAGCAACAGTAATCAAAGAAATCATCAATTTTAATGAGGCGATCGCTGTTGCTTATGATTTTTATCTCGCTCACCCCGATGAAACGCTTATCGTAGTCACTGCCGACCACGATACCGGAGGTTTGGCTATCAGATTTCCGTCTAACGAGTATAGCGGTTGGTTTAACAACGTCACTCATCAACGCATTTCAAAAGACTCTTTCGGGGAACTGTGTAAATCAATCATGAAATCTCGCCGCATTTTCAAGTGGGAAGACATGAAACAAGTCCTCTCTGAAAAATTTGGATTCTGGAGCAAAATAAACATACCGGAAGAAACCGAAAAAGCTCTTGCCGAAAAATTTGACATTACATTCAATCAACATGCCGGCAAAGACCAAAAGACTCTTTACAACGACTTCAACGAATTTACTGTGCTTGTGTTCAAAACAATGGACGCTGCAACAGGATTCTCTTGGAGTTCGACCGGACATTCGGGCAACCCGGTACCGGTATTTGCCATTGGTGTTGGAGCCGACGAGTTTAAACACGTTCATAACAACATCGAAATTCCACAAACCTTGCGACGCATCACAGGCATCATTGAATAATTAATTTATCACCCATTAAACATAGAGCCGATGGGGAATCTGCCCCATCGGTCTTAATTTTACTAAAAACAATTATGGGACTTGACATATATGCAGGAACATTAACTCGCTATTATAGCGGAAATTGGGAATTAGTATCACAACAAATCGCAAAACAATTGGGTGTAGCATATACACGAATAACACCGGATGGCGAGAATGAGCCGATACAAAATCCCGAAGAAATAGCCCAAATACAAGAGATAGTAAAAAATTGGCAATCTCTCATGTATAATCAACTACCTCAAGAATATAGAGAGCCATTATGGGACGAAAATATCGAAAAGGATTATTTTACGGAAAATATCGGACATGAACCATGGATAGCGTTGAGCATAGTGAAAATTGCCACTTTATTAAATAAGCCTTTCCCTAAAACAATTTGTGGAGATTCTATAGCAGAAAGTCCGTTGTTAAAATATGGAGAAGATGATGATGAAATTCGTACATCTTTATTGAATGTTCAACTTTGGCTTCCATTTGAACAATGCTACAAGCTCTCTTTTGTTGACCCCAAAAACGAAAACGCTATGCTTGCGACTATCTCATACCTTGAAAATGAATTAAAAGATCTAAATAACGCAATATGGAAAGCCGATGAACCAACTATCTTGTCGTGGCAAAACGAAGAAAACCTTTATCCTTTAAAAGACAGTTTTTTGACAAAACTATTTAACAGAAAAAAAGCGCCAATGTACGACACTGAATCTTTAGCAAAATATGCCTATTCGATAATTTATCGCACAATTAAATTTGCCAAACAAAACAATGTCCCTATTGTCTTGGATTTCTGATCTGCTTATATTTTGCAGAAATACCCTTTAAAAACTTCAAATATGCAAAATGACTCATCTATATTAAACTCCCATAACAAGCAGGAGTTCCCGCCGATGCACACAGCAGAGCATCTTTTGAATGGAACTATGGTTAAATTATATGGCTGTAAGCGGTCACGCAATGCTCATATTGAACGTAAAAAATCAAAATGCGACTACCCGCTTCCTCAACCACTCACACCTGTACAACTGCAAGAACTTGAAAATATAATCAATAATGTAATCGATCAAGACCTGCCGGTTACATTTGATTACATCACAGCAATGGAAGCTGCCAATATCTACGACTTGGAACGATTGCCCGACGATGCATCAGAGACATTACGCATCGTGCATATCGGAGACTACGATGCCTGCCCATGCGTTGGCTCTCATGTCACATCGACTCGCGAGATAGGACGATTTCGCATTTCCAGTTCCCGCTATCAAGACGGCGTGCAACGCATCGTTTTCCGACTCGACCTGCCTACTTAATAGATATAGATAAGCGGAAGCGCAACAACCGCTACGCTCCCGCTATTGATATATAGAGTAAAGGTTTAATGGCTTATAAATTGAGACTTAGAACTCTATTACATTTCCGCTGTCGACATTTTCGTTTTTTTTATCTTCGACAGGTACATCGGCAACAGATTCTTCTTCCTCAGGCTTTTTAGCTCCCGACTTAATTTCATCTGCCACTTTTTTGTCTCGGTTGTAAGCCGGAATACGTTCCAACTTCTCAACCACGGCATCATCGTCCATTTGACCGGGTTGCAATATCACATATTTGGCTCTGTCTTTCTCACCCTGCATGTCGGCAATCTTTTGATCGCCATACTCCTCTTTCATACGTTTATTTGCCTCATCTTCGTTTGGCTTCTCCTTATTGGAAAATGAGAAAATATCTCGCGAGGTTGACTTAGATTCATTCTTTGTTTCATCGACCAATGTGATATCAAAGCCGGCAGCAAGGATAGTAATCTTGATTTTGTTACCAAGTGATTCGTCATAAGACACACCCCAAATGACATCGACTCCCGACTCAAGACTATTGATAAAACTCGTCAGTTCGTGCACCTCGTCCATGACAAACTTATCTTCAGCTTCACGTGAGAAGTACAGGTTAAACAACAACTTCTTTGAGCCGAAAATATCACGGTTTTTGAGCAATGGAGAGTTGAGCGCATCTTCAATCGCTTTTGTCACACGATGAGAACCCTCACCATATCCACTTGAGATTATAGCCGCACCACCATTACGCAATGTGGTATCGACATCATTAAAGTCAAGGTTTATGTAGCCCTTTGTCGTTATTATTTCAGAAATGCTTCGTGCTGCAGTCGACAATGTATCATCGGCCTTGCCAAAAGCGTTAATAAAGTCCAAGTCTCGGTAAATTTCAGTAAGGCGTTCATTATTGATGACCAACATGGCATCTACATATTTGCTCATTTCATCGGCTCCGTCAAGAGCTTTAAGTATCTTCTTAGGACCTTCAAACAAGAACGGTATTGTTACAATGCCTATCGTAAGCAAACCACGCTCTTTCGCAATACGAGCCACAACGGGAGCGGCTCCTGTACCGGTGCCCCCACCCATTCCGGCAGTGATAAACACCATCTGAGTGTCATCGTCAAACAATGCATCGATCTGAGCCGCACTCTCTTCTGCCGCCTGACGGGCGATCTCCGGCTTGTTTCCAGCTCCGAGACCTTTTGTCACATTGGGACCGATAAGTACGCGAGTGGGAACCGGAGAATTATTCAAAGCCTGTTTATCGGTGTTGCACACTACAAATGAAACACTTTTGATACCTTGCAAATACATATGGTTAATGGCATTATTGCCACCGCCGCCAACACCAATGACCTTTATGATAACTGGCTCTTCGGGTGTTCCGTTAACAAAACTCTCGTCGTTTGTTATATCGTCTATAGTCATATTCTTTGTCATTTTAGCTCGTTATTATTTAAAATCATCTGTGTCTTCATCTTCATCATCATAATCGTCCATAGGATCTTTCATCATCCTTATCAAACGTTCTTTAAGACGCTGTATTGCTCCGGGTCCTTTGACTTTGGTTTCATCTTCTGCATCATCGTCGTCATCGACAACATTTAATTTGTCTTTATCAGTGACTGTTGTCACGACCGGAACTTGTGACTCAACACATTCAATTACTTCACCACGTGCAGCAGTTGCAAGTATGGCAATCACATCAATCGATTCATTCGGCTGAATGCGGTTGTCGGAAATGGTTATCAACCCCAACGGAGCACCGCTGCGTACTTTCATTCCGCTTCTGTTTTCAAGCAAAGCATTGAAGTTGCGTAGTTTTGCACCACCGCCAACAACAATTATTCCTCCCGGCAAATCAGATGCACGGTATTCGGCATAAGTAATCTGCTCAAGCACATTGGCAACAATTTCTCCGGCTCGCGCCTGAACATAATTGTTAACCTCAACACTGTCAATTCCGTCAACAGCGCTTTTCTTGCCGATAGTCTCGGCTTGTGTTGCGCAACCAACAGCTTTTTTTATTTCTTCGGCTCGTTCTTCCAAGAAGTGATTTATTGCCGTAATATCACGGGTTATGTTACGTGACCCCATAGGAATTGTTGAGAGATAATGCAACGTTCCGTCTTTATAAATCGATACGGTTGTCGTTTCTGCGCCAAAGTCAACCAGCATACAGCCAAGGCGTTTCTCATCGTCAGACAACACCAAATCGGCAATTGCCGTCGGTCGCACTATATAGCCGTTTATAGCCATCTGCAACCGGTCACATACTGCCAGATTAAGATTTTTCTTGATTTGCGGTTTACAGGTTATGAGATTCAGATTGGCTGTAATATGTTGTCCAAACACTCCTACCGGATTAGCTATAGGTTGCTTGTCAACATAAAAACTGCGGGGAATCACATCAACAATATCTTTGTCGGGGACACCTTTAGCCCGAGCTTCATCTTTTATTTGGGAAATGATGCGCTCTGTGATTTCTATTTCATCGGGCAGATTACGTTGCACTTCAGTTCCTGCAGCCGACAACGAGCGACCGCCAAGCCCCACATAAACGCTTTTGATTTTGCGCGGAGACACTCTTCCGTGATTTTCAAGAAGACGCAAAATGCGCATTACACGGGTTCCGACTTCAGCAACATTCTGAATGCACCCGTAACGCACATAATCGATCATCTTCTCTTCCTCGATAGAAAGAATCGTCAAACCGCCACTTTCATCAACTGTGCCTATAGCGCCTTTTATTTTCGAGCTGCCTATCTCGATAGCTACAATATATTTTTGTTCCATAACATATAGATTTAATCAATGGTTAGTTTCTGTTTCTGATTGTCACCGTGTCGGTTGTTTCGTCGGCGAGCATTGCATCGGTATTCACGGCTTCAAGTTCACTGTCATCGGCATAAGCCAAATTGGCATCGGCAAGTTTTTTCTTGCGCTTTGTTGCCACAACCTGTCCTGTCCATTTCACAGCAATTGTGTCATAATAGTTCCAACCTTTTACCGGCATCACATCTTTGTAGAACTGACGCAAACGCGTGAATTTGTTTTCCATATCGCTCATGTCGCCAAAATTAATGACATGACCGCGTATAACCGGAACCAAAATGATATTATGTTTCATGTCGGTTTTTATCATCGACACAAACGTTGACCATGTAGGGTCGGAATATATATATTCGACCAATGGCAACAGCTCCTGAGCCTGCAACTTCGCGTCAAACACACCTGAGATCACCGGAACGTCAAGATAATAACGGGCATCAGCCGAAATGCGCTTCCCGTTGCGGTTTATATAATAGGAATAATCCTCCTCAAATACACGGGCAACAGGTTGCATAGGCTTTACCGAAACAATGACTTTGCCACTGTTGAGCATGAGACATGACACCGACTCTATTTTGTCTATGCGATTTAATTTAGCTTCAATGCTGTCGGTGTTAATATCTCTCAATGGCATACCTTTGCAACGAGACGGCAAATCGTCTATTTCCCGGGCAATCTCCGCAGCTGTCACAAACCGGCTGGCAGCCGTATCGGCAATATAAATCTCCATGCCAGTACACTTGCCACCCTCTATTGCTGTTCCCATCCAAATAAAGATGAATACAACATAGGCGACAAGCAACAATGCCGATATGCACCAGATCACTTTTTTCATAGAGTATTAAACTAAATTACAGATTTCTGGAATAAAGGTATATATATCACCGGCTCCCACAGTGAGCAAGACCTCAAATCCTTGCTCTCTCAAAGTCTCTACAAACCGGTCTTTGCTTATGAGTTTTTTATTGGGCGCAGTAATGTTGTCATAAATGAGTTGAGAGGAAATTCCCGGTATGGGTTCTTCTCGGGCAGGATAAATATCAAGCAATATCACATCATCGGCCAATGAAAGTGCCGCGCCAAATTCGGGGGCAAAATCTCGCGTGCGCGAATATAGATGAGGCTGGAATGCAACTGTCAAACGCTTATTCTGCCACAACGCCTTGACCGAAGCTATACTTGCTTTCAATTCATCGGGGTGGTGGGCATAGTCATCGATCACAACATGTCCGTCATCGCTTTTTAGCGCAATCTCAAACCGGCGTTTTGGTCCCATGAAAGTGCGCATGGCATAATACATATCGTCGGGTTTCAACTCTCCGGTGAGATAACATGCCGCCATTGCAGCAATAGAGTTTTCGATATTTATCTCGACAGGCACGCCCAGTTCAAATCCTGTAAACGTTCCTTCAGGGGTAACAAGGTCAAATGTTATTGTTCCGTTGCCACGCACAATGTTCACAGCATGGAAATCGCCCGAATCTCGCGAATAGGTATATACTTTCACTCCCTCTTGAGGACGAGGCTTCACTTTGAGTCCCTCATGAACAAGCAGATAACCATCAGGACGTATAAGTTCCGTGAAATGGGCAAAACTTTCAAGATAGGCATCTTCTGTTCCATATATATCAAGATGATCGGGGTCGGTCGAAGTGATAACCGCTATATAAGGCGACAGCTGATGAAACGAACGGTCATACTCGTCGGCCTCAATCACTGTGTAGGGCGATGTCTCGCTCAACAACAAATTGCTGTTGTAATTACGCAAAATGCCTCCAAGAAAAGCATTGCAACCGACCGACGAATTATGCAAAATGTGCGCAGCCATCGACGATGTGGTTGTCTTACCATGTGTTCCCGAAAAACATATACCTTTTGACCCTCGCGTAATGAGACCAAGCACGGCCGCACGTTTCAACACTTCAAAACCGTTTTCCCTGAAAAACATCAAACCCGGATGAGTATCAGGTATCGGCGGAGTATATACGACAAGTGTATTCTCGGGATTGCGGTATTCTTGCGGAATCAATTTTTCAGATTCGTCATAAAAAATTTCAGCGCCTTCACTCACAAGCGCATCGGTCAAGTCGGTGCGCGTGCGGTCATAACCGGCGACTCGGCAACCGCGAGAAAGGAAATATCTCACAAGAGCCGCCATGCCTATACCTCCTGCACCTACAAAGTATATATTGTTTTTGTTATCCATTTGTCACTTATTTAATATTTTATAGATTGTGTCAACGATTTTCTCATCGGCGTCACGCAATGCCATTTTTAATACATTAGCCGACATTTTGTCGCGGGCGGCTTCATCAGAAAGCAGTCCGGTCACAACATCGGCGAGCCTTTCCCGACAATCGGCATCAAGAATCATCACAGCCGCGTCTTTATCGGCAAGAGCTTGCGCATTCTTGCGCTGGTGATCTTCTGCCACATTGGGCGACGGTACCAACACAGCCGCCTTACCCAAGAGTTGCAACTCTGAAATTGTACTTGCTCCGGCTCTGGACACTACCATATCAGCCGCTCTGTAGGCGAGTCCCATGTCTGCAATAAAAGGCATCGCTTTGACCGTTTGGTATCCGGTTGCCTTGGCACAACATTCCTCGGCATACAAACGCCCTGTCTGCCATAATATCGAAGCTCCGGTTGACGTAATCTTATCAAGCGCCATAGCAACACTGTCGTTGATAGTGCGAGCACCAAGACTGCCACCGACAACAAGCACCAACGGTCGAGACGGGTCAAACCCGAGTTTCCTCTTTGCCTCCTCCTGAGTTTCTTTCACTGTGAGAATATCGGCTCTCACAGGATTTCCTGTCATAATTATCCTATCGGCGGGGAAAAACCGTTCCATACCGTCATATGCCACACATATTGCATCGGCCTTCTCTGCCAATAACTTATTGGTGACACCCGCATAAGAGTTCTGCTCCTGCAACAATGTCGGCACGCCGTGTTTCTGCGCGGCTTTAAGCATCGGTCCGCTGGCATACCCGCCTACTCCAACAGCCAAATCTGGCGCAAATTCATGCAAAATTTTGCGTGCAAGATTCATGCTTTTGTACAGCTTGTACAGCACTTTGACATTCCGCCATAAGCGGCGGCGGTCGAAACCACTCACCGGCAATCCTATTATTTTATATCCGGCTGCCGGGACACGTTCCATCTCCATGCGGTTTTCAGCACCAACAAAAAGGATTTCGGTATTGGCGTCTCTACGTTTCAGCGCATTGGCAATGGCGAGAGCCGGAAATATATGACCTCCGGTTCCGCCTCCGCTCACGAGTATTTTCATTGGTTTATTGCTCATCGTTTATTTTAATAATAACGGGTTTTCGGCACGCACATTTTCGGGCAAAGCATTAAGTTCTTGTTTGATTTCCTGCTTCTTGCTATTGTTGCGCACTGCATATTTACTCACACTCAGCATTATTCCAAATGCAATAGATGTTATCAATATCGACGTTCCTCCCTTGGATATTAACGGTAGCGGCTGTCCCGATACAGGGAACACGCCTGTAACTATCGCCATGTGGAATAGAGCCTGGAACGCAATCATCACCGAGATTCCCATAACAAGCATTGCCGGAAACGCTCGGCTGCACCGGCTTGCTATGCTGCCGGCGCGAGCCAACAGCCACAGATACAATATCAAGACAAACAATCCGCCGATAAATCCCATGTCCTCAATAATAATCGAGTAAATATAATCGGAAAATGCCAACGGCAGTCGTGCCGCCTCGCGCGAATTGCCGGGGAACACGCCAAATATACCTCCATTGGCCTGCGCCATATAGGCATACATTTCCTGACGATTTTCGGCTGTTATCGGCTTGTCATATTTCGGAATACTGTCTCCCACGAAACGTTTGATACGGGCTTCCCATGTTCCGTGACGTTGGTCAGCAACCTTACGGGCATCTATATTAACATTGGCTGTGGCAACCTCTATTGCCCGCTCATCGGCGCTATCCATTTTCACAGCCAAAGCACCTCCGGCAACAACACCATAAGCCAACAGCACAACCGCAAATTTTTTCCACTGCACCCCACCAATAAGCATCATCGACAGGCTAATGGCCATCAACAAAATTGTATTGGTCAATCCTTGATTGAATAATAATCCACCAAAAAATATTACAGTGACGGCACATATCACAACTCCAACGTTCTTAACACCGCGTTCCATTTGCGTTCGCGACATAACGAGAGCAATCACAAGCACAGCCGATAACTTCAGGAACTCGGCAGGCTGAATCATAATGCCAAACAAGGTGAAACTGCGACGTGCCCCATTGATTATATCGCCAAAAAACATAACATAGATCATCATGACTGCACTCACTGCCGCAAACACCGGAATCAGCGGGATAAACCATTTATAGTGAATGCGCTGAAGCAATATAACAATGACCACTCCCATGCCAAGCATCATGCAATGACGCACAATGGGACCGTAAACGCCCATTGCCGAAGAAGCGACTTCACGCGATGACGCGCTATACAATTCTATAATCGAAATAAGACACAATGTGATGAATATACCCCAAATGTGCTTATCGGCTTTTAACTTAGGCCCTTTTTCCGGCTTTTCACCAGCGGGCTTCTCTTCCGATTGACGAGACTGCATTTCTATAGTCTCATCAAGCATGAGTTTTTCGTTGTCTTGCATAGTCATAGATATTTTTGATAATTAATGGTTTAACATAGCTTTTACCGCGGCTTTGAATTGCTCTCCACGGTCTTCATAACTCTTGAACAGGTCAAAACTTGCACAGCAGGGAGACAATAGCACTGTATCACCCGATTGGGCAATTTCGGCACATGCTTTCACCGCTTCGTCAAGAGAATGAGTATCTCTTATTTCAGCGACTTTGCCTTTGAAAAAGTCAAGCAGTTTTGCATTGTCTTTGCCCATACACACAATTGCTTTAACTTTTTTGAGTACAAGCGGCTCTATCTCGGTATAATCATTACCCTTGTCTTTGCCTCCCAGAATAAGCACCGTGTTTTTAGGCATACTCTCAAGCGCATACCAGCAAGAGTTTACATTTGTTGCCTTTGAATCGTTTATATACCTCACGCCATTGACCGTGGCAACATATTCCAAACGATGCTCCACTCCCTCAAAGTCGGCAAGCGCACGACGTATATCCTCCTTTTTCACATCAAGAAGACACGCCGACAATCCTGCCGCCATAGAATTATACAGATTATGGAGACCATTTAACGAAAGATCGGCACGTGGCATTTTTACAGAGGTCTCATTTGTATTGATAATGAGTTCCTGCTCATCATCGATATAGGCTTTTGTTCCGGTCTCTTCGGTTTCGGCAAACGGGAACAAACGAGCCTCAGTCTCTATATTTCGTAATTGAGACTGAATCACAGGGTCGTCCTGCCAGAAGATGAATGCATCTTCGGGTGTGAGGTTTTGCAAAATGCGGAATTTTGCATTTATATAATTCTGCATTTCGTAATCATATCGATCGAGATGATCGGGTGTGATATTCAGCAACACTGCAACATTTGCTTTGAACTTATACATATTTTCAAGTTGGAAACTGCTAAGTTCTATCACATATACATCATGTTTGTCGTAAGCAACCTGCCAAGCAAGACTCTTGCCCACGTTTCCGGCAAGCCCCACATTGAGTCCGGCATCTTTCAAAATATGATATGTGAGCAATGTAGTAGTAGTTTTTCCGTTACTGCCTGTGATGCAGACCATCTTGGCATCGGTATATCTTCCGGCCAATTCTATTTCAGAAATCACCGGTATATTTTTAGAGGCTATACGTTGCATAATAGGAGCCGATGGGGGTATTCCGGGGCTTTTCACCACCTCATCGGCGGCAAGGATACGTGATTCGCTATGTGTGCCTTCTTCCCACTCGATACCGGCTTCATCGAGAGCATCTTTATAACGTTGTGCAATATTGCCCATATCCGACAGGAAAACGTCCAATCCTTTCACTTTACCAAGAATTGCGGCACCTACACCGCTTTCTCCTCCTCCAAGAACAACGAGTCTTTTCATCGCCAATTTTATCT
>CAZBUT010000008.1:0-14176 GCA_964495165.1 uncultured Muribaculaceae bacterium
AATACTGTGATTCACAGTATTATACCATTGTGTTGTAATCTATTCACAAGAGATGCCCAATAATTTTAGCCTTAAAACATTAAAATAATACAGTTATGAGATGCAAAAACTGCGGATGGCCCAATAAGCCACAAACGAGCGTATGTACAAAATGTGGTCAACCATTATCGGCTGAACCGTCGGGGTTCTCTATTCCCGAACCGGGACCCGCAATGCCGAGTGGTGGCGATATGTTAAACAAGACTGTACTTGAAGGTGCAGTATTTGATAATCAAGGACCGATACCAAGTTACGAACCTGAGCCGGAACCGGCTTCACGCCAAGAGACGGCAAAAATATGCTCAAAATGCGGCTATCCATTGCGTCCGGGTGTAGATAAATGCCCTAACTGCAAATTCCCTACCGGAGGACAACCGGCAGCTCCGCAAGAAATCCATGGCAACAATGGCGGTGCAGGAATACCTCGTCGCCCGACCCGCATTCCCGGAACGCCAAACTCAGGAGGAGCGCCATTACACAGAGGTACCGTAAATCCCTACATGATGAACATTGAGCTTGAACCGGCATTCTCACTGAAACCCGTTAAGCGCATCAATGAACGTCATGAACTTGACGAAATGGAATATGAAGGACCGGAAGTTGTTCTCACAAGAGAAAACACCGAGCCTGGCAATCCGTCGATCACTTCACGCGAGCAAGCAATCATCACAAAAACTGACGGACGTTGGTTTATCGAAGACCGTAGCGAACAAAAAACAACATTTGTTCAAGCCGGCTCAAAGATTGAGTTGCACGACGGAGATGTCATTTTAATGGGCAATCGTCTATTTGTATTCAACGAACAATAATATTCAACAATAATGTCAGACCAACTGGCACAAAGGTGCAATTTTTCCATTGGAGACATTATCAATGGAGAATACCGCATAAATCGCATTCTCGGTGAAGGGTCATTTGGAAAAGTATATTCCGTATCCGACAACCGAGGTACACAATATGCACTGAAACTATTGAAACTGTGGGAAGTGCCACCTGAAATACGCGGGGCGCTTGTGAGCCGTTTTGACATGGAATTTGAGACCGGACGCATTTCAAGCGATTATCTTGTCCATTCCATATCCCACGGCATTGTAAAGGGCAATCCCTATATCGTCATGGAGTTTTGTCCCGGAGGCGACCTGATAAAACTGCAAGAGACTCAAAGACTCGACTTCTCCAAGATCGCATCTCAGGTGCTATGCGGCTTGCGCGACCTTCACAGAAACGGTAAAGTGCATCGTGACTTGAAGCCGGAGAATGTATTGGTGAAAGCCGACGGCAACTTTGCATTGACCGACTTCGGTATATCGGGCGACCGCAACAAGCGCATGACTGAACGCAACATACTGGGCAAACCCAAACAGATATTCGGCACATACGCCTATATGCCGCCTGAGCAATTGAATCCGCGCAAAGATGCGACGGTATTGCCTACGACCGATATATTTTCATTTGGCGTAATGATGTATCAGTTGATAACCGGCGGAGCTTTACCATTTGGACGACTTGAAGACGAACGCGACCTTGTATCGTATCTCAAGCGAGGAAAGACCGGCGAGTGGGATCGCAACACGTTGTCGATGTCACCCGAAGGGCAACATTGGCTACCGCTAATGGCTGGTTGCCTACACCCTAAGTTTCAAGACCGACTGCAAACGGTTGATGATGTACTTCCCTATGTACCTAACATTAATATACAGCCCGAAGACACCTCAGGAACTACGGTACAGACAAAAATCATAAACGGTGTATTGTTGCGCGTGATGCAAGGAGAAGAATATGGGCGCGTTTATCGTTTGGACGACATGTTGCATGGAGATTGTGCCGTGTTGACAATGGGTCGCAGCGACCGTAGCATCAACAACGACATAGCCATATTGGAGACCGGCAGTTCATATATTTCCCGATGCCATTGCACTCTGGAACTTGACTACGACATTGGCAAATGGATTATACGTGACGGACAGTGGCAAATGAATACCGGCTCAAATTGTTGGCGACGTTCAGTGAACGGTACATACGTTAACTCATCAGAAGTTCCGGTCGAAGGAATGCCGTTTGATCCGGGCGACATCATCTCAATCGGCGATGTAAAATTAAGAGCAGAAGCCTATTAATAAATCTAATATAAATAGAATTTCTTTATAGTTATGGCAAATAACGCTAATAAAACATTTAAAAACACCCTATCAGGCTCTGTAGGAGCCGGAATGGGGTCTTTGTTTTCACCCGGCGGTCGAAAATATTACATACTCGAGCATAAAGTAACAAGTAAGTATCACCGAGCAGGCGAGTCGCAAGAAATCATTGTCGATAACATACAGATCGGACGTGACTCGGTGTGTCAAGTGCGTTTTGACGAAAACTTCAAAACCGTATCACGCCGTCATGCGGCAATCGTTCGCGAAGGAGAAAATTGGAAACTTGTGCAATTGTCTCAAACCAATCGCACTTTCCTTAACGGCTATCCCGTTAAAAACGAGTGGTATCTGCAAAATGGCGATGAAATACAACTTTCGGTCAATGGTCCGAAATTAGGATTCATTATTCCTACCGGAAACAAAGCCACTGTTGGGAGCATAGGTCTCACCCGACGCATGAGCCTTTTCCGCCAGCAAGCATTGCGTCCCTACAAGACCGCCATCACAGTTATGGCTGTGTGCCTATTACTTGCTGTAGGAGGATTGGGCACTTGGAATTTCATGCTTAAAGATGATCTTTCTAATCAAGGGAAAATACTTGCTCAGCAAATAGAAGAGAACAAAAACAATGCAGAGAAAGCCGACTCGTTGGCAAACGAACTTGTCACACAAAACCAAAAGATTGCAGATTACGAAGATCGTATCGCAAAATTGCAAAACGATGTAAAACAAGCAAATGCAAGTGCAGCCGCAGCATGGAAAAAAGCATCTGAAGTACAAGTTTCAGGAGGTGTTGCAGGCAGTGCCGAATTAACTGAATGTGCAAAAAATGCATATTTCTGCCTACTATATGTTTTTGTTGGAGATCAACTGACAAACGAAAACTTTTGGACAGGAAGTTCAGGAACGGCATTTTTGCTTGATGACGGTCGCTTGGTTACGGCACAACACGTTATTGACCCAATTGGCTATCCCTCTCTATCAGATGATGAAGGCTTCAAAAAAAGCTTATTGATGCAATTATATCCCGACCAATTTACCTGCAAATTCCTTGCTGTATCACCAACAGGCGACAAGTATCAAAAAGTTTTCAAACTAAACAATAGTCCGTTTAGGGTTGGGTCGTCGAAGTTAGATGTTATCGGCACAGTTGAATTAGAAGGAATGAGTGTCCCCGTTAAATGTCATGCCGGTGGCTCAGACACCGATTGGGCATGGATAAATATCGGTAGATCAGGAGGTTTACCATATGACAACTCTTTATCAAAGAGTATGCCTATCAAAACACATCTTGACATACTTGGATACCCAATGGGAGTTGGAGCCGAAAACTTATCAAATGTTTCTCCTATATTCAGCGAGTCATCTGTAGCCCGCGAAGGACTTGACACTGACGGTTGTATCTTGTTATCAAACAGCGAAACCGATCATGGAAATTCAGGAGGGCCTGTATTTACTGTAAAAGACGGAAAATATGTTGTAGTAGGTATTCTTACCGGTGCAAACCGCCTTGGATCTAAAACAGACCCGAGCAGTGTCTCAGGAGATACCAAGATGAAAGACAGAGTTGTACCTATTGCAAATGCACGTTAACAAAAAAGAATCGATATGAAAAGAATTATATTATTATTGGCTCTTGTAGCCATGAGTCTGCCGGCATGGTGTCAATTTTTATCAATCGGCAAATTGGGGCAAGATATATTGGTCGAAGATGCCGTGAGTGAAGGTGTATTTCTCATCAGAAGTGAGTACCATGTGAGAGAGAACTCAACAGGAAAGTTGTATGGGCGTGGTGGTCGCTCCAACTACGGTGTTATATATACAGTTGGATATAAACTTGCCGATTGCTATATCGTGAACGAAGCAGCTGTATCACCCTGGTCGGTAGATTCCGACTATGACCGCTATCGTGAAGACAAGCGCTACACTCCGATGCTCACCGACAGCATTTATGTAAAAAAGATGAACTCTGATAACGAGTTCACCGCCCTATCGACATGTGCTATTCATAAAATAGGTGATACAGGATTGTATGGCATCGAAAAACCGGAATCAGATAAAGACGGTTTTGAAACGAGTGAATTGCAAGGCGAAATCAAAGGCTGGATAATATGGAACATGATTCCTACCGATGTGGCACTTGAAGACACAACAATGGATTGGAGCGTATCTCAGAAAACATTAGACATAAAAAAAGATGATACTTCAATAAAAATCGACACTCCGGTGCGACAACAAAAGCTACTTGGCGGATTATATGTAGTTCCGGAAGTAACCGGTATAGGTCAAATCAAATTCCGTTTGCGTGGCTTGGTAACACCGAGTGATAACGGTTGGGAAATTTGCCTATGCGACAAAAATTGGATTGACGACTCTGCCGAGCAATCCGAGGACAACGGCAAGGATGCCGAGGAAGAACAAGTCACTGAAACCGACAACGTAGATGACGAGTTGACCGACATTCCCGACAACAGCACCAAGAAAAAGAAAAAATCAAAAGACTAAGAAATATTTTAAATTCTAAGAAAACCATATAAGATGAGCAATATTATATTCAGAATGGCCGCCAAAACCGACATGGGTTGCGTGCGTACCAATAATGAAGATAATTTTCAGGCTTCAGCCAATTTGGCGATAGAACCAATGCGCTGGATCAACAATGAGCAATATTCGCTTGGCGAAAAAGGTGCATTGCTTGTAGTGGCCGACGGCATGGGCGGAATGAACGCCGGAGAAGTTGCTTCGGAGATTGCAATTGAGACCGTGAGAGAGTATTTTGCTCCGCAAAATCTCACTCCCGAGGTTATGAAAAGCCGTGTAACAATCGAGCGTTTCATGAAAGAAATCATTGTTGAAGCTGATGCGCGCATCAAACAAACGGGACACGCCAATCCCGAATCGCGCGGAATGGGCACAACAATCGTAATCGCATGGATTCTTGACAAGAAGCTATACGTATCATGGTGTGGCGACAGCCGAGCTTATATATGGAATAGAAACACCGGTCTTTTTCAGATTTCAAAAGATCACTCCTATGTACAGGAGCTTGTCGATCAAGGGAAAATATCGCCCGAAGATGCTTTTGATTATCCCGACAGCAATATTATCACACGCTCGCTGTGTGACGCATCGCCTAAAGCCAAACCCGATTGCCTGCTCATGCCGCAAGACTTGTGTGACGGAGATATAATATTGCTTTGCTCCGACGGTCTGAACGGAATGCTACGTGACAATGAAATAGAGCAAATCATAGCTGAAAACGTTCATGACATGAACCATTGCACTGACGCATTGATACACGCTGCCCTTGAAGCAGGTGGTGCCGATAATGTAACAGTGGCTTTATGTCAGATTTTATCGGGCGGAGCAGTTTCAACTCCGGCTCGCATTCCCGATTACTCAACACCGCAAACACGTCGTGCAACCATAACAAATACGGTAATACCGGGCGAAAGTAGCGATAAAGGGAAAAACAAGTACATGCCCATATTGTTGGGCATGATAATAGCTTGCGTGGTTATATGCATTGCCGGCGGACTGTATTGGCTGCTTAGAGGCGATAAATCAGATAGCGACACATTGGTGACAGATACCACAACTGTAAGCCAACCGGCAGAAACCACTCCGGAGCCGACTGTAACCGTTTCCGACACAGAAGAGAAAATTGAAACCACAGAAAAAGTAAAAGAGACTAAAAAACAAACTACTCCCAATTTGCCAACCGGAAACAAAATAGCTCCGGAAACAAGCACTCCTCAGGCAACAGAATCTGATGAACTTACAGAGATCGCTGTGGGTGATTCTGATGCTTTGAGCGAAATTTCTCAAGACAATAATACTCCGGCTGTGGAAGTAAAACAAATCCCGGTTGTGGAAGACACTCCCGGAGACGAATTGGGATCGACCAACACAAAAGAATGGATTTTAAAGAACGGTTGTTATATCGTTCAATCCGGCGATTATAATTGGAAAACGGTCACAGATAAAATTAACGAAATATTGGGAACCAGTTTTTCAATCGATCAACTAAAGGCAGAAAACAAAGGCATAAAACCAACATCAAAATGGAAAGCCGGTATAACAAAGATCAAAATTCCCAAATCCTAAAAACGAATAGTTATGGCAACAAAAATATCAATAGGAAGAGATCCCCAAAATGCTATCTGCATCGACCAACGATATGACACAGTGAGTAACAGCCATGCCGACATCGTTGATGATGAAGAAGGTTTGCTTTTTACCGACCATAGCTCCAACGGCACTATCATAAACAACCAGAAGATACGTGGCACAAGTGTACACATCTATCAAGGTGACAAAATCTTTCTTGCCGGAGTGTATGAATTGCAATGGCATGAAATAAATCGTTATTTCCCTCAAACAGGTCGCAAAACCGTGACCCGCAATATACACGGTGAGCAACAATCTCCGGCTCAACAACCGCAATTTGACCCTCACGCTACAATGAGAATGAACAACAATTACAAAGCGGAAGAGCCAAACGAGCATTTAAATGGACGGGCAACCGAATATTTTAATCGCAACCAGTCACAACAAGAACAATTCCCTCCTATTCCACCGGTGCAACCACAACCCCAACCCCGGCAACAAGACAGCGACAACCAATCACAGCTCACCGGTAGCGGGTGGAACTGGGGCGCATTTGTCTTTGGCTGGATATGGGCTGTGTGTCATAAATGTTATTGGCCTTTGGTCATGATAGTACTCGGAATTATACCTATCTTGTTGCCACTGCCATTAATTTCGCTTTCGGCATCACTTGGCAACTTGTGTATCTCAGTGATGCTCGGAATAAAAGGGACAAGCATCGCATGGAAATCGGGACGTTACCGCAATGAGCGCGAACTGCGAGCAGCTCAACGCAATTGGGCTATCGCAGCAGCTATTTACGTGGGAATAATCGTACTGTTTGCAATTGTCGCCATGGACTTTATACTGATGTTATTATAATTAAAACCTTAACCTTATAAATTTTATATTAACCTTATGCAACTTGGAGAAAACCAGTTATTTGATAATAGGTATCGATTGCTGAAACAATTAGGGCAAGGAGCTTCTGCTCAGGTATGGCTCGCAAGTGACACTACTGCAGCCAATATGTATGTGGCAATCAAGGTGCTATCGGCACGTTCGGGTATTGACACATACGGTATGCAAAATTTCCGCCGCGAATTTACATCGGTATATAATGTGCAACATCAAAACCTGTTGACACCGACCAACTATGCCGTATGTGATGACACCCCCTATCTTGTATTGCCTTACTGCGACAATGGCTCGGTTAAGGGTATGGTGGGGCGAGCAGATGAAAATGATGTGATAAAGTTCCTACACGATGTTGCTGCCGGATTGGCATGTCTGCACTCTCATGAAATCATACACCAAGACATCAAGCCCGACAATATTCTGCTCGACGATGACTGCAATTTTCTTGTCACTGACTTTGGAATCAGTGTAGGTACGACCGACAATGTAGCCGGATCTTATGGCGGAACAAGAGCATATATGGGGCCTGAACGTTTTGGCGAGAACCCTGAAGCAATCAAAGCGAGCGATATATGGGCATTAGGTGCCACTGCCTATGAAATGATAACCGGAGATGCTCCTTTTGGCGACAACGGCGGACTTGTACAAACCCAAGGGGAAGAAATACCGGCATTGCCTGCAACGATGCAACCCGAACTTAAGGAATTAATCAATAGCTGTTTGAACAAAGACTCTTGGGAACGTCCAAGTGCCGAAGATATTCGACGTAAAACTGCGAGATACCTTGAAACCGGTTCATGGAAAGAACCCAATGGGAAAAAATATCTTTACATATCCATAGCCGCAACGATTGCCCTTCTCGTTATAGCCGGAGCTTGGATTTGGGACTATAACCGCACAAAAGTATATTATTATAAGGATTATGCCGAATATTGGGGTGTTCCCAAAGGTATAGGAGTTCTTACCGGAAGCGAAATGCAACATCGCGAACAATCATATCGCTTTGAGTTTTCTAAGCGCAAAGTGCAACGCGTTTCACTGGTCAATTCGGTCGGGAATGTCATTGCCCACAGTGATACAGAACACACTCGTAGCCGTTACTGCGACGTGAGGTTTTTCTACAGCGATAACGGTAGCATTGATTATAAAACCATCTACGACACCAATGGGAAAGTGCTGTATAAAATGGACTATGACGAGAAATTGAAAACCGTCACATTCCGTCAAGATGACGAATACAGCACCGAATTTGCGCTTGACGCCAACACTACCAAGTTACTGAATCAAAACACATCGATATTTGATGACAAAAGTCGCATTTCACGCTATTTGTTAAAACATGATGAAGACGGCTTGTTGACCGAAATCAGGTATGTGGGTTTACAGAATGTACCGGCAGGCGATAGCGACAATATTTATGGTCAACAATATACCTATGACTCAAAAGGTCGTAAAATCGAAGAACGTTTCATCGGTATCGACGGAAGCGTTAAAGGCAATGAGTTTGGTCTTGCAATCAAAGAATTTGAATATGATGAAAACGATGATTGGATTTCAGTCACATATCTTAACGCCGATCGCAAGGCTTCCCATGACGGAAATAATTGCCCATTGATAAAATTGGAAAATGACGAATATGGCAACCGCATAAAAGAAACATACCACACCCTTGACGGAACGCCGTCGATACGCACCGACATGAGTGTACACGGTTTCTCTTACAAAAGAACGGAAAACGGTCTTAGAATCGAACAGACCTGCCTTGGCTTGAACGGACAACCGGGATTTTCTAAAAACGGATTTGTGACTGTAAAAGACGAGCATGATGAAAACGGATTTATCACAAAACGTGTTTTCCTCGATGCCAACGGAAATAAGGTACGCTACATCGCCGATGGCGAAAGCTATGGTGAAATGCACAATACAAACAATGAACACGGTCAAGCTCTGGAAACGACATATTATGATGAATTTGGCTGCCCAATAAATCTCACAATAGGTATCTCCAAATTTGTTTTTGAATATGACAGCAACGGCAATCAAACTCTTGCCAAATACTTCACCAACACAGGAGAACCTGCATTATATTACGGAAGATATTGTGAAATAAAATATATATATGACAATTTCAACCGCCTCGTAGAGCAAACGACCTACGATGTAAACGGAGAGCCGACCCTTGACGAGACCGGTGTTGCTTCTTACAAATTCTCATACAACCGCAACGGTGCTCTCACCAAAATTGAATACTTTGACACGCAGAGCAAGGCTGTTTTAAGCAGTAACAGATATGCCGGATTTGAAATCGAATATGATGAAATAGGCAACCGCAAAACATTCCGATACATCGATACCGCAGGAAATCCATGTATGTCAACAGAGGGATATGCATCTGAATCATACAGATATGACGAAAAGACCAATTTCCGCATTGAAACAACAGAATATGATGCTTCAGGAAAAATTCTGTGGATATATCGCTCTAAATATGATGACCGAGGCAATATAACCGAAAATTATGCAATCGACAGCAAGGGAACATTAAAACCCGGATTTGTCGTGAAAAAGTCGGAATACAACAATGACAATAAAGAAGTTAAATCTGTTGCCTATGACCTTAAAGGCAATCTTATAAACTTTAACGACGTAGATTATGCCCAGATGATTTACAAATATGATGAACGTGGAAATTGTATTGAAACTTCATATTGGGACAAATACGGCAAACCGGCTGTCGACGAGCAGAAAACCCACATACGCATCAGAAACTTTGACGAACTCAACCGAGTAATCTATGAAAAGAATCTTAACATGTCGGGTAATCCGGTCAGCGGCACAGATGTAAATCCGGAAGGGAAGGTTAAATACGACCGTTTCGGTAACATGATTGAGATTTCATGCTATGACGGATATGGCAAACCTCGGTTATCGTCCGACGGATTCCATGTACGGAAAGGCGAATATAACGACCGCAATCAACTTGTTTCGTCTCAATACTACGACTTGTCGGGTAATCTTGTAGAGTCCAAGTCAAACGGATATGCCAAAATCAACTATACCTACGACGACAAAGGAAACAACACCGAGACAAAAGTATATGACAAGAACAACAAGTGTACAAAAATCGAAAAATATAAATACAACGAGCGTAACAACTTAATAGAGCAATCTATCCACGACGGTGCAGGCAAACTGTCAGACGAAGCCTATGGTTTGGCCCGTGTCGTAATCGAATACGACAAAGAAGGAGTGGTTCCAACAATCAGAAAATTTTATTATGCCAACGGCTCATTGGTCGGCACACAAAAATATGATGATAAAAAGCAAGAATGGGTAACAATCAGCACAAACTCTTCTAATCAGTCAAGTTCTTATGGAGCATCGTCCGGAGCAAATACCAACTGGATGTCAACCGTGCGCAACGCAGCTTCAGAATGTCCTGTTAAGATTGAAAATGGGGTGTATATTCAAAATGTATCATACACTTCATCTTCGGTTACAATCACATTTAAATTGACCGAAGTGTCTAAATATGATATCTCATCAGATGAGATTGCTCAAGTAAAAAGCAACATGCAGAGCTATAAATCGAGTTTAAGATCAGAATTTGGCTTACCGGCATCTGTATCATTGACAATCAAGGTTATCGATAAAGCAGGAAGAAATATATTTACCACATAACAAATTTATCTCATGAAAACGACAAAAATATTAATCACATTACTTATATCTATCATTGGATTTTCGGCTTACGCCGATGAACTTACAGCCGAACAATTGCGTTTCCGCAACAACATCGAGCAATTTTTGAGAGAAGAAGGTTTTTCTCCCTCTATAGACGATTCCGACAATAGCGTGATGTTTAAAAAAGAGGGTGTGCTTCACTGGATAACCGTTGCCGGCTCAGGTGCTTTCTATATTGAATTTTTCCGCTCAGGTCTGAAAATCGAGAGTGACGACAACAGAGAGGCTATGCTTGATGCCGTAAACTATGCCAACCTCAAAACCCGTTGCGCCAAAGCGATAGTACGAGACACTCAAGTAACATTGGCCGTTGAAATGTTTTGCCACTCGGCCGAGGAGTTCCGTTATGTTTTCTATAAATGTCTCGACGAACTTGCTACTTTGAGAAACTACGTTAAAGAGCGGTACAACAATGGCAACAGTTCATCATACAGCAGCAACAGCTATAGCTCTCAATCTACGGCACTCAGTGCATTCTTCCCTATCTACGGAATGACTTTGGGTCGTTCAACCCACGATGATGCACGGCGTGCAGGTTATATCATCAAAGAAAGTGGGACAAGTCGATATTGCGATGTCAATACTCTTGCATTTTGGGATCACAATGAAGATGGCGTGTTTGAGAGCATATATACCACCGATAGCGACATGATGCCCGACGCTTGGCAAAGCAACTTTGGCTTCTCTTGGCTTTTATCATACAACCAATGGAAGGAATTGTTTGAAAAATATGGATTTACAATTAATGTAGAAGAATACCCTACTACCAAGGAATTTTCAGGACGCAACACATTGTCGGCTGAATTTGTAGCCACATCAAGCGACGGTACAATTTCATTTGAATTGGACTTTGATTATGGCAATGACAATGGCGAAGGCTACAGCGTGAATGCCCGCAATTCGCTATATAGCATCAGAGTGAAAAGTTTGAGATAATAAGCAACAAAAAACATTTATACTACGACATGGACGAAAATAAATTATTTCATGAGCGATACTTTCTTGAGAGACTGCTGGGACGAGGCAATTTCTCGGAAGTGTGGCTTGCAAAAGATACCAAAACCGATATCCAAGTAGCGTTGAAAATATATGCTCCAGCAACAGGGCTTGATGATGCCGGGTTGAATGTGCTTTCACGTGAGTTTGCGTTGGTGGTCAATGCCAATCATAAAAACCTGCTGAAGCCACTATATTACGATTCATATGAACGTAAACCATATCTTGTATTGCCGTTCTGTAAAAACGGGAGTATCATGAAAGATGTGGGCAAGTTCACCGAGAAAGACGCTTGGCTCTTGTTGCGTGACGTGGCAAGCGGATTGGCTTTTCTTCACGCGATGAATCCGCCTGTGATACATCAAGACATCAAGCCCGACAATGTGATGGTCGGTGACAACGGAACATTCATGATTACCGACTTCGGTGTCAGCACCCATGTACGTTCGACTTTGCGCAAAAGCCTTAGCACGGCATTTTCATCGGCGGGAACCATTGCCTATATGGCGCCGGAACGTTTCAGCAAAGACAATACTCCAATAATGGCCAATGACATTTATTCGCTTGGCGCTACTGTTTATGAAATGCTCACAGGAGATACCCCATTTGGCGATGACGGAGGATTGGTGCAGAGAAAAGGTGCTGAAGTACCGGAACTGAAAGGACAATACTCCGAGCAACTGAAAAAAGTGATTGCAAAATGCTTGATGCCCGACCCGTGGCGCAGACCCACTGCCGAGCAATTGGAAGTATACGCCAACACCGGATTAAACGGTGAGACGATTAAATTTGCCGATGAAAAAAACTTCTTCGAGAAATATAAAATCGCAGTTATCGTGGCGGCAGTTCTTTTAATTGCAGGGGTTATTGCCGGTGTCATAGCCTACAACAATCACAAGATAGCAGAAAATGCCCGTTTGGAATCACTTCGCATTCAGAATTTCAACGATTCGGTAGCGACACTTATGAAACGCTTCGTAATTGCAGGCGACAGCCTTAAAAACATAGGAGATGCTCACTATGAAAATTATGATGAAGCCTACCTCAATGCATTGGAGTGTTATAAAAAGGCTGTCGAATGTGAAAACATGCTGACATTGCCGTTAAAAGACACTATCACATATTCCGATAATTATTCCAATGTAGAAAAGGAATTGTATAAGGCCTACATGGCAAACACCCAGAAAGCCGAGATTTTTGCTGATGATGCCGATATTGCCGGTGAATTCACCACTCGTGCACAAAAAATCTCAGATGCAATCGATATTGATGACGTGGGAAACCGCATTGTAGCCGACTCGATTGCATCGGCCGAGAAACAACAAGAAATTGAAACCAATAAATAAAAACTACTTTAAGATGCAGAATGTATTAAAAAAATTAGTATTAGCGTTTTTGATTGCAATACCATCAATGGTATGGGCGCAAAGCAGTTGTGACAAGCTATTTTCCGAAGGCTCAAAATTGCAGCAGACTATGACAATCAATGCGCAATACAAAGCGATAAAAATGTTTGAAAAGGCTAAGATATGTTATGATTCCAAAGAGCGCAAAAATATATGCGACCAACAAATCAAAACATGTAGCACTATAATTTATAATTTGCAACAATCTGAAAAAGAAAGTGAGGAACCATCGCAACAAACCCAAGAAACCAAACCCACCAAGGTCACTGCCCCACAACAACAGGTAAAGAATGAGCGTAAAGATGTAGTCTTAGTTATTGAAGAAAGCCAACTGAAATTTAAAGCAGCCGGCGGAGAGTTCAAAAAGGTTAAAGTAAGATGCAACTACGATGATTGGGAAGTGTGTGAAAAGCCCGAATGGGTTATGTTCTCTCGCAATAGTGAAAACGAACTTGTCATTGAGGTCACAGAAAATGATAGTGAAGAGGAAAGAGCCGGTGTTGTCAGAATAAAATGCGGTAATGAGGAAAAATCTTTGGTTATAAACCAGAAAAAATACAACAAGCTACAACGCCTCAGAAAGAAAGTAAACATCTAAACAGTATAAACGGACTTATCTATTGCTGATGTGTCCGTTTTTTTATCGCAGTACCGGCCATGTATAGTTCTTAAGTTCTGCTATCAATTGAGATTCTTTGCCTCCACAATATTTGTCACACAATTCATGAAACCGGTAACTATGATTCATTTCCGACAGGTGGGCCAATTCGTGATAGATTATGTAATCGCGCAAATGGGGAGGCAAAAACACAAGCATATAAGACAATGCAATAAACCCGTCGG
>CAZBUT010000009.1:0-13760 GCA_964495165.1 uncultured Muribaculaceae bacterium
GGCCGACTAACAAACTTGTTAGACAGCCTCTTGCGTCAGATCTGCAAATGCAGATTAGAAGCCGATAAAGAAAAATGATAAGTGCCGGCTCCTACAGTTTCACCTTAACCGCTGTATTATTTGTTCTAACAATATACATGCCACTTGGCAGCCCGTCAAACACCACGCTGCTACCGACCGATTGCCGATGACTTATCTTGCGTCCCGATAGGTCATATATATCAACCGATTCTCCGTCAACAAGATTATATACTACCAAATTGTTACCTGTGGCAACAACCGTCGGACTGTCTGTTACTGGCACTCCCTCTATGCCGGTCGAAATATCGACCACTTCATAGGTCAGCGTCGTTTCCGATGCCGTGTTTACTCCGCCGGCTGTACTCATCACGATATTGTCGATAGTTACCGTCGTGTCATAGTAGTTTACAGCACCGCCATTGGCATATCCCAAGGTGAACAGTTCGCCGATATTGTCGGCTATCGATGCGTTTGTCATCGAGTATATCACCACTCGGTAATCGCAATCGCCCAACTGCGTAACTATCACCGAATGATTTGCCAACCGGTCTGAGAGCTTGATGCTGTCTGAACTCGTTGCCATGCCCTCTATCCAGTGAATATCCATTTGCAACGCTACTACATCGGTATAGTTATCAAGCGATACCTTTAAGCCATATCCCGATTTGTCTTTTGAGTCAATACCCTCCACGGCAAGATAGTTCGGCTCAAATATCTCACCGGTCACAGCTACCGACTTCATGCGGTTCAACGGATCGTTGGTATATACCTGCATGGTGGTCGAGTGAGTTCCTTTCATGGTGGGATTGTATTTAACCGTCACTGTTTTTGTCTCTTTGACACCGACCGTCATTGGCAGCTGTTCGGCAATACTATACCCCTCAGCCAAGAATGTGATGCGTTCTACCGTCATATCTACCTGTCCTGAGTTATAGATCGAGTAGACCGATTGCGCCGTCTGTGTCACTGGTTTCAATCCCATATCGAGGGCATCGGCACTTTGCAACTTCGGGCTCTTAATGGTTACGTAATTTTGAGATGTAGCCGAGGTCATATTTTCCTCGGTGATATTGCTTAATATTACATTTTGAGGACGCAAGTAGTAGTTGCCGTTGGTACCGTTGAGACGCACCTTGAATGTGGCTATGGTATCATTACCTTCTTCTATTGCCGCATTTGTGGGCGAGTAGATATATAGCGACAGTTTGCCGTCGACAAGGGTACTGAGCGCTTGATGATCGCTGCATCGAGATGCATGGGGAGTGAAACTGCCATCAACATATACCAGTTGTTCGGGCATTGTAAATTCACACTGCAAGCCCACAATCGGCTCCATGTTTTTCAGTCTGAGTGCTATTGTCACTTCCTCGTCGCTCACTCCGGAGGCTCGCAACACATGCAGTTCGTTTACCGAAAACGGCGTTGCTGTCAACTGTGCTTTTTGTGTTCCGTTCACAGCATTTGAAACAATGCTCACCGTCTCATTGATAGTTCCGCGCACTATTGGCGAATATTTCACCGTCACACTTTGGCTTGCTCCGGGAGCTACGGTCAACGCTGTTGCGGTTGTTGCAAAATCGCTGTTGGAGAACTCAAACGCCGACACCTCAAGTGGTTCATTGCCCGAATTGGTAAATGTGAGTGTCTTGTTGTAACTGCTGCGTATCGCTACCCTGCCCCATGTTATCGTCGTGGTTGTTACGGTCAGTTTGGGCGACAGCAAGGTTACCGTTCCCGATTCAACTTCGGCTTCAAGCGAAGCACCGGCAGCATTACCGAGTATCACTTGGGGTGACAGTTCATAGCCGGCAGGCTCTTTGCCGAGCTTCACCTTGAAGGAGAACAGTTCCCCTTCGTTGCCCACAAGCGGACTGAGTGACAGGCTGTAGATATACACTCTCAATGTGTCATCGACAACAGCCGCACTCATCGTGTGGTCGGTGGTGCGACCGGTGTTGAGCGTTGCCGACTCGGCGACATACTGCACATGCTCGTTGAGTGGGACAAGCACTTCCACGGCTGTCACTGTGTCATCGTTAGTGAGCGATGCTGTGAGCGACACTTCGTCGCCGGGGTGTCCCGATGCCGATGAGAGTGTTATTTTATTCCCGGCAATGGCGGCGACCGATACCGCCGCCATAACCAGGATTGTTAATATTCTATTCATGATTACTCTTTCACTACTTTAGCTGTTTGCATCAAAGTGTCGTTGACATAGAGCGAAACGAAGTAAACGCCATTGGCTACCGACTCGCCGGGAGTCCATGTGTGGAGATACTCGCCGAGGTCATTGACTGTCTCATAGAGATATACCGAGCGTCCGGCAAGATCGCTTACTACAATCTTCACGTCATTGTCTCCGCTTTGACCTATGATGTAAGGTATAGCCAATTCGGTGCTGAAGGGGTTAGGATAGGGCAATGACATCTGCATCGCTTCTACTGCGCCCACGCCGCTTATGTCGGCATTGACTGCAAGCACATTTGCGCCACGGGCATCTGAGAGGATTATTTCATCGATTGCTGCATCGCCTATCTTCAAGATAGCCTGTTTGCCGGTAGCGATAGAGCGACCGCTCATCGAGTAGGCAAGCACGAGGCAGCTGCTTTCGCTCTGACGGCTCGTCACAAGTTCAAATCCTGAGAGTGCGTCCATTGCCTCAAATTTGTCGGCTGTGGTGTTTAACAACAGTTGCACTCCGCCAAGTGCCACAGGCGACTCGATGTAGAGAATACCGTCTTCGATAGAATAGGTAGCAGCATTGTCGGCGGTCATTGCCGACGCTTCGGCAGGTGTGGTGATTATATTGATTGTTCCCACCACGTCGAGAATATTCACATAGGTGTCGCTGTTCACATCGGCAGCCTCAAAGATAAACGGCTGCGGGTTTTGATTTGTGAGATAGGCAATCTCTGTCACCACGTCGGCGACATCGATGCTCATCGAGCCGTTGGCGTCACCCTTTGAGGCTGTCAGCGGTGTGGCGGCTACGGTCAACGACGGTGAGTTCTCTGCCATATTTGTACGCAACACCTTATAATAGTAATAATAAGTAGTTCCCGGCACAACGTCATAGTCGGTCAATGCTATTTCTTCAGGCTCGAGCAGGCGGGTGTTGATGCGTATGGTGTCGCTTGCCACGCCGAGGGTGTCAACCGTGTAGCGGTACATGTTATAACCGAGCATATCATCAAAGTTCTCCTCGGGGTTTTCCCAGGTGAGGTTTACCTTGCCGAGACCTGCCTCTGCCATAAAGCCTGCCGACATTGCTCCCGACGCTGATACCTCTACGTTGAAACGCATATTTTCAACCGGTATTTCAAAGTTTTCAAGGTCTTGCGCCCCGTCAACATAGATGCGGTTCAATCCGTCTAATGCTCCATTGCCGGTGATTGTAAGATAGGCGGTATAAACAGATACCGTTACATCGGTTGTATCGTTTTCCTGATAGGTATATTCGCTCCATGAGCCGTTTTCGGCAATGGCGTTCTGGGTATAAGGGGGACGCACTCCCATTGAGATATTGGGGATTGCAGATTCTTTCATCTTGCGGTTGAAATAAACCTCAAACTTGTGAGTTCCCACACCAAGCGGCGGCAACTGCTCAAACTCATCTTGAGCGTCATAGCCGTTTACAACAACCTTCCACACAATACCATGAGCTTCAACAGAGGGAGTTGTTAAAAAATTTGAAAGATCATATTCAATAAAAGTGTAATTTGCTCCAAATGAATTGTTAATATCCCATATATAAGGGCGTACTAAAGCATCGTTTGATGTCCCGAAGTAAATGTTATTCAGTTTTTTTACTTTTGGTTCTTTAATATCTTCTCCAAAATAATATTTTTTTTCTTTATATTCCCAATAATTATTTATATAATTAGAATTATTTATATTTTCTATAATAATATTCGCTCCTACATTAGAATTATAACCCACTGTGAAATTAAAAATATTTGAACTTTCTGCCGCACAAAAAAAGGAATTGCCCCATGTAGTAATTATATCAACAAGATTACTTCGAACGGCGGCAACATCGTCTAACATGCTAAGCGACCAAAAATGACAATCTTCAATAATTGAGTTTTTAATATTCGCCTTAAGAGAACTACCGCTACTATAAATATCAACATTATCTATTTTAGAGTACGATAGTAGATCGTTGGAATGAAGATAAATCCCCATCCACGACTTAGATAAATCTGTTTTAGTGAAATAGATTAAAGAATCAGGAGTTCCATTTGCAATAATATGTCCTTGACTTGAGACAGCTAAGCCTACATCATCTTTGAATTTAAGTACCGTTCCCGGTTTGATTGTAAGTGTAACACCATCCGGTACTGCAATCGATTTGGTCACAATATAATGAACATCAGGATAAAGTGTAAGGTCTTCAGTAACCATACCTCCGATTTCAACTCCGTTTTCAACCGTTACGGTAAATTCATGAGTGAGTTCTCCCTCCATATTATCGCAGGTGGCTTTAAGAACAAACTTGATGCGGCGCCCGTCGGCTATCTCATCACGTAGTTTTATACGAATGGGGTTGGCACTTTTTGCTTTTGCATAACTGCTTAACGGTTTGCCGAAATCAACATCATTTGCAATAAACTGAGCGATCGACAAATCTTCATTTTCGCCGAAATCGATAGAGATTTTTATATTCTCGGCTTGTCCCCAATCGTTGCGTAATGTGGGGTAAATCTCAAGCGTTTCACCGGCATCGGCACGATAGTCGCCGTCACCTCCGGTTGTGTCGTTTAGTTCGTATGTAACAAGACGCAGATTCGGTTTGCGGTCGGCATCTGTGATATTGTATGTTGCAAGCATATTGACATTTCCGCCGTTTGCGGCATGGATAAGGTCGCCAAACAAAATCTCTTTGCTTGCATATTCCTTGCATTGCAACAAACGGGAGATTGCACCGGCCACCAACGGACAAGCCATCGAAGTTCCGTTCAACGCCTTATAACGACCGCCCGGATAGGTGCTCATTACCGATACGCCCGGTGCTTTTAATTCATAGTTGTAAAGCTGTTCCTCGTTAAAGTATGTCGGATTTGAGAACAACGGACCATCGCAATCATAGTTTGAAAACGAAGCAAGCGAACCGCTTTTATCTGTTGCCTGCACTCCCAGCACAAAGGTATAAGCGGCAGGGTACATCGGTGCTCCTACTTTAGGTGGATTTCCACACATGTGTGGATTTATACACAGATTGTCATTACCGGCCGCGGCAACAATCACTGCATTTTGATAGGCTTTGGCAAGTGCCTGTTCAAGAGCAATAGATGATGCGTAAGTACCGAGCGAGAGGCTGAGGACATCAGCTCCATTGGCAGTGGCATAGTCGATACCTTTTACGAGAGTAGCAATGTCACCTGCACCGTCGCTCTGAAGCACCGCGATAGGCATAATCAAAGCATCGGGGTTGGCGCCTACACCGCCGTTGCCGTTACCGCCGACAGCAGCCGCGATACCGGCGCAGTGAGTGCCGTGACCGTTATAGTCGTCCATACGGTTGTTTTGGTTGACAAAGTCCCAGCCATACATATCATCGGCAAAACCGTTGCCGTCGTCATCGGTGCCGGTCGCTCCCGAAAACTCTGCCTCGTTTGTCCAAATGTTATTCAACAAATCCATGTGGGTAAACTCGACACCCGTATCAAGGATCGCGATTACCGGACGCTTGTCGCTGATTTTGGGCATTGCCCACAATGCCGGCAGATTGATTGCATCAAATCCCCATTGTTGCGAGTAAAGAGGGTCGAGCGAATAGACATCGGCATCAGTCGCGAGAGTGTAAACAAGGTAGTTTGGCTCGGCATATTCCACTTCAGCCATTGATTTTATCTGGGTGATTGCGTCATCGACCGATTGCAGTTTGGCTGTATCAAACTTCAGGCGATAGAGCTTTGACATATCGTTGTCGACAACCTTTTGTCCGCTTAACGATTTAACCGACAGGGTGCTGACAGTGCCTCCCGACAGAGGCATCAACGGCTCTGCCTCAAAGAGACCGAGAGCGTTGAGTTTTGCGTCAAGAGTCTTGATGCCGGTGGTGGAGAAACGTCCGTTGTTGAGCGAACGCACATTCACCAAACTCGACGGCTTGAACTTGACAATAATTTCGCCTTCACGATAGTTGAAACGAGATGAACGGGCATCAAGTTTAACAACTTCGTCATCATTGTTGCGGTCTTGTGCAATTGCACCAAAACCACAGGTTAGCATAAGAGCAGATGCTGCCAATGCTTTGAAAGTTGAAAATTGATTCATATTGAAGTATTTAGTTAGTAATGATTGCTACAGATATAATAAAAGCGTGAAAAAATTGCCCTGAATCCATTGCCAAACCGAGGTCTTAGACTACCTTGCAACACAATGGATTGAACCTTTCTCACGCCCGTAATAATATGTAGCAATGCTCACGGCGGGGTACAATGGTCGCCGTGAGCCTGTTACTCACTAAAAGGGGTGAGCGTTCTCAACATTCAATTATCCGTTGCTGAAAGTGTCTAAGTTTCGGTTGAGACAAAAGAAAGCGTTAACGCTCGTTTTTCAATATGTAGTAATCGTTGACGCAACTCTTTGCAAATCAAGGTCAACGACTGCCCGCAAAGTTAAAAACTATTTATGACACAGAAAAATTTTTCACCCACTTTTTTCACACCCCTCTCACTCTCACCCCCCCAAAAAAGCAATTAAAGCAATTGGTTAAATTAGACCTATTGGTCTTATTGGACTAATTAGACTAATAGTCCAATTACCATTAATTTATGTTAATACCAGCAAGGAGATTGTTTTTAAATTGAATTTACTTTAATTTTGTTTTAATTAAAAGTGAAATTATGCCCAAGACTTTTCTCCCGAAAAAAGGGAACTACCGCAATCTTATCGTTTACCAAAAAACTGAGTGTATCTATGACATCACATTTTATTTTGTGAAAAAGTATATCTCTGCAGGAGATCGCACAGCCGACCAAATGATACAGGCGGCAAGATCGGGCAAACAAAATATAGCAGAAGGCTCTGCCGCTGCATCAACCTCATCTGAAACAGAATTGAAGCTAATGAATGTGGCAAGGGCAAGTTTACAAGAGCTATTACTCGACTATGAAGATTATTTGAGAGTTCGCGGGTTGGAAATCTGGGCATCTGACAGTCCTAAAGCCCAACAGACCAGAGCTGTGTGCTCCAAGCACAACGATTCACAATATTACAGAAATGCTATTGAAACACGCAGTGATGAAACCATTGCCAATATTGCAATAACGCTCATTCATCAAACAGATGTATTCTTAAGAAAATTGATTGACAGACTTCAATCAGATTTTGTTGAAAAAGGAGGAATCAAAGAAGCGATGTACTCAGCCAGAACCACCCACCGCAAAAAGCCGGGACAATATGAAACTCCCAATTGATAAAAAGGCTATTGGTCTAATGGGATAATTAGTCTTATTGGACTAATTGGAAATCGCATTGTCACTAAAAGTCGAGGGTGAGGCGGAGGTTGAATTGGCGGCGTGTGAGGTAGTTGGGGACTGCGTATTGGATATTGTTGACATCGGTTACCCAATAGTAGCTGCTCACGTTGGAGATGTCAAGCATGTTGAACACATCAACTCCAAGCCACACACTTTTGAGATAACGTGCAATTCCGCTACGGCTCTCACCTTCTTTGAGCGGTGACAACAGCGCGTAGGATAATCCTACGTCGACACGCTTATAGGCGGGAGCGCGGAAGTAGCCTTTATCGCGACTCGATTGCGGAGGTGTTGTAGGCAATCCGTCGGAAAATATACCACGCAGACTGAATTTCAATTTTGGTATGTTAGGAAAATAATCGGTAAAGTATAATGCAAAACTATATCGCTGGTCGGTGGGTCGTGGCACTTTTACTCCGTTAAGTTTCTCTTGGGTTTTCATTAGAGAGAAGCTGATCCAAGAGTCGGTACCCGGGACAAACTGTCCGAATAGTTTCAAATCAAGTCCGGCAGTGAAGCCTTTGGTCTGATTCATACCACTATACACAAGTTTGAGGTTATCGATCTCGTAGGGAATGAGGTCGCTCAGGTTCTTATAATACAACTCTGCCGTGAGTTTGAACGGTCGGTTCATTGCCCGGAATGTGTAGTCCGATCCAAGAATGAGCTGGAAACTGCGTTGAGATTTTATATCATCGTTGAGTTGTATCACTGTGTTGCCATCGGCATCTTCGACCGGCATTCGGTACTCTTTATAAAACGGAGATTGATAGTAAAGTCCTGTTGCAAAGCGAAATGCGAAACTATTGTTGCGCTCAGGCACAAAACCGATGTTGACACGCGGACTGACAAGAAACTCGCTATTGAAATCCCAATATGAGAAACGTAAACCGCCGTTGAATGTAAACAAACCCGAGGCGGTATTTAATTTATATGTATCTTGAAGGAAAAACGATACTCGATTGGAAGAGAAATCATGTTTTGATGACAGATTGTAGATGACATGCACGGCATCTCCGGTCGAAGGCAAAGAGTAGCCCGCCGAGTCGCGCAATTCCCACTCACGGCTGCGGTCATGGATATTCTCATGGTTGAAGTTCACTCCATAGCTGAGATTGTGACCCGCAATGCCTGTATTTCCTTTTAGAGAGAGAGCAAATACCGATGCTTTCAATCGGTTGCGGGCATGTTCGTGATAGCGCCCAACCCCAAGTTCGCCTCCCACAGCTTCACCGTCACCTCCGGTTGTGCCTGCCTGATCAAGCCAATATTCTCCCGATATGTCATAGGCGACCAATTCATTTGTGAGATAACCTGAGGCAAGAAACGTAAAATCGGTGCTGCGAGAATGTTTATAGTTGAGCGATAATGCACCAAAATAAGTTTCAAACTTGTCTTTTTCTTGTCCATCGAAATAAACCTTGAACTGCTTGGCATTTTCAGATGTACCAAAATTGGTAGTGCGGTTCACTGGCTTGAACTTATAATTATTTATGGCGATATTTCCGAGGAAAGAAACCTTTAATTTTTTATTTAATTTATACACAAGATGTGTTTGATAGTCAAAATAATTAGGATCATACTCGCCTTTAGTTTCCATTGAGCTTAACAATGAAGCGTTGCGCTTGTATCTGACACCGTGAAGTTGTGAAAATTTTGAGGTACTTTGTCCCAGCGCAAAACTACCACCCATGAGGCTCAGTGACAACGATCCTTCAAAAGCTTGCGGCTCGCGATAGGTAATATCGAGAACTGATGACATCTTGTCGCCATACTCTGCCGAGAACCCCCCCGTTGAGAAACTTACCGCATCGACCATGTCGGGGTTAATGATACTAAGCCCCTCTTGTTGTCCTGAGCTGATAAGCTGCGGACGATAGATCTCAATCCCGTTGATATAAACGCTATTTTCATCGAAACTACCACCACGGACAGAATATTGTGACGACATTTCATTGGACGAGTTAACACCTGCCATGGTAGAAAGCATCGCTTCTATACTACCTCCCGACACATCAGGCGCAAGTTTATAGGCATCACGGTCGATCGTCACCATTGATCCCGTTTGTTTCTTGAACTCAGTGACTTGCACTTCTTCCAACTCCTTAATAACCTTATTTAGGCGCATGTTCATCACAATATCACCCTTGGCTTTAACAAGTTGACGTTTCTCCTCTTGAAAACCGATACATGAAAACACTATTATGAGAGTATCTTGCTCGGCACTTGTCAACGAGTAGTCACCGTCGAGATTGGTATTTGTTCCTAATGCCGTACCGGCAATGCGCACTGTTGCAAACTCAAGCGGTTTGTTTTCATTGTCGATGACTTTGCCATGTATTTTTACTTGCGCATGGAGTGTTATCACACAGAAAGAAGAGAGTATAAGGAATAAAAATGCTTTGAAATTCATTGTCGTATAAAATAGTCGATGAATCTGTTTGGCAGACAAACAGTTTATTAACTAACGAAAAAAATCTCATTAAATTATAACATCAAGAAAATAGTTGACAAAGAAATAAAAAAGCGGGTAAAGCCTTCATCATAAAAAGAAATTTGCTTACTTTTGCATTTAATAAGGTCAATTTTGCAATTAAAGCAAAAAGATCATGAGAAAAAACATGTCATCCGGATGGAGACAAATAACCGAATCGCCTGACAGCCACGGGATTTACCCGAATGGTGTCCCCAAGTATTGCCTAAAAACGAAATGAGTACACATCTCGATGACGTCAATAATTGGTTTGCGATAAGGGTAACGTATAACCGTGAAATGAAAGTTAAGCATGAGCTTGACTCGCGCCATATCGAGAATTTTCTCCCAATGAAATATCGCATCGTGACACGTGGCGAGCGTCGCATAAAAGAGAAAGTACCGGCAATACACAATCTGATATTTATATATACCAAGCGGGAACAGTTGCAAGAACTGAAAGACACCACTACCCTGCCCATAAGGTATATCATGGATAGAGAGACTCACACGCCAATCGTGATTCCTGCCCGACAGATGCAAAGTTTCATTGCCGTGTCGGGGACTCTCGATGAACAACTCATCTATTTAGAACCCGACATGTCAAAGTTGAAGAAGGGAGATCGAGTGAGGATAACAGGCGGAATGTTTGAAGGCGCAGAGGGTTATTTCATGAGAATCAAAGGTGACCGGCGAGTCGTTGTATGCGTGCAAGGAATAGCTGCTGTAGCGACAACCTTTATTCACCCAACACTATTGGAAAAGATAGACAATGACAAATAAACCAAGATTAGAATATTTTGATGTACTTAAAGGTCTTGCGATTTTTTTAGTCGTAATGGGGCATGTGCTCACCATAAGCATTCGCGGTATCGACAGCGCATTTTCTTTCAAACTGATTGGAGAAATACACATGCCTGTATTCTTTTTTATTAGCGGATTTTTTACATATAAAATCATTGATACAAAAGATTTTGCAACACCAAATCTAAAGCAACGCTTCTTGCAACTAATAGTGCCATTTGTTGTAGTAAGTGCATTGTGGGTGTGGTTTTATACACATAGCAGATTAGAAAGTCCGTTTGACGCTCATATAAGCTCATTATATGCCGATACGTCAAAGCACGGATATTGGTTTACGTTATGTCTTTTTGAAATAATCTTGATATATGCAGGCTTGAGTTATATTTTCAGGCTGATAACCAATCAGATAATTCAAATCTTAATAACTATATTTATTTGGATTCTATTGGGGGCATTGGCGTTATATGTCTTGCCCGAACGGATTGGCAACATTTTAAGCCTAATCAATGTGTGTCAATTCTTACCGATTTTCATGGTTGGTGTATTTGCCAAAAAAAATCAGAACTGCTACAATCATGCAATAGGCAATTCGTGGATATATACTGCCAGCCTGATAGCTTTTTGTCCTGTATTATACTACTCTTGCTATTATTGGGAATTTCCAAGCATACCTGCCGGATTTGCATATATTACACGTTGCATACTGCATATCACATTTGTGTGCGTAGCAATAACAGCAGTTAAAGCATGGCTCGATAAAACGACACCGCAAAATAAAGCCGTCAGAATATTCTCTTATCTCGGAAAAGAAAGCCTTGCAATATATCTGTTGCATTATTTTCTGCTGTTTCCGATGTCTTTTATGCAGGAGCCATTGCGAGAAATGGGATTGGGGCTTGTGCCAACATTTGTCGTTGCGGCTGCGGTTGCCTCGATAATAATAGCCCTTGTGCTTATAATAAACCATATTATCGGGCGTAGCAAATTACTCTCTCTGCTGCTTACAGGAAAAGTAAAGGGAATTTCTATAAATTCCACGAATAAGTTAAACAATAGATAACGGGAACTGTTCTTTTGAAATCTTTATGTTTTTAATTGATGTATTTTTGCTTTTGTATCAATCACATAGCTCGCTATGCTCTTTCAACAAAACTCAAAAATCCCCTCAAGTAAAAAATCATAAATCTTTTCAAGGCAATTTATAGAAGTTCCCTAAAATAATATATAATATGAATATCGCCATTGTCGGAACCGGATATGTGGGCTTAGTCTCAGGAGCATGTTTTGCTGAAGTCGGAATCAATGTGACATGTGTTGACATCGATTCTCAAAAAATTGAAAATCTTAAAAACGGGATTATCCCCATCTACGAACCGGGGCTTGATGAGCTTGTGAACCGAAATATGAGAGCCGGGCGGCTGAAATTCACCACCAATCTCACTTCTTGCATCGACAATGTTGAAGTGGTATTCAGTGCTGTAGGTACTCCACCTGACGATGACGGCAGCGCCGATTTGAAATATGTGCTTGAAGTTGCCAGAACATTTGGACGCAATATCAATAAATATGCCATATTGGTGACAAAAAGCACTGTGCCGGTAGGCACTTCAAAAAAGATAAAAACAGTTATCAATGAGGAACTGAAAAAACGAGGTGTAAATATTCCCTTTGAAGTAGCCTCAAATCCGGAATTTCTGAAAGAAGGCGCTGCAATAAAAGATTTCATGTCACCCGACAGAGTTGTGATAGGCGTAGAGAGCGAGCGTTCACGCAAAGTCATGGAACGTCTCTACCGCCCGTTCTTGCTCAATAACTTCAGAGTGATTTTCATGGACATAGCATCGGCCGAGATGACCAAATATGCAGCAAACTCAATGCTGGCAACCCGCATATCATTTATGAATGATATTGCGAACTTGTGTGAACTGGTTGGTGCCGATGTGAATATGGTGAGAAAAGGAATCGGGACAGATGCCCGTATCGGCAATAAATTTCTCTACGCCGGGTGTGGATATGGCGGTTCATGCTTTCCTAAAGATGTGAAATCATTGATACACACAGGCAAAGAAAACGGTTATCACATGCGCATCATTGAAGCTGTAGAAGAAGTGAATGAGCGACAGAAATCGGTAGTTTTCACGAAATTAAAAAAAGCATTGGGCGACTTAAGTGGCAAACGTATCGCGGTGTGGGGACTGGCTTTCAAACCTGAAACAGATGATATGAGAGAAGCGCCTGCCCTACTCGTTATCAACAAGCTGCTTGAAGCCGGAGCCGAGGTGGCGGTATATGACCCTGTTGCATTAAATGAGTGCCACAGAAGATTGGGCGACGCTGTTATATATGCCAAAGACATGTATGATGCCGTAATTGATGCCGATGCAATTGCCATGATGACAGAGTGGAAGCAATTCCGTGTACCGTCGTGGAGCATAATACGTAAAGCCATGCGCGGCAATATCGTCGTCGACGGACGTAATATATATGACCCTGCAGAACTTGCCGAAGAAGGATTTGAATACCATTGCATAGGCAAATGAGTTCGCCGCATGTCTCTGTCATAATACCGGCCTACAACAAGGCAAAAACGATAGCACGAACTATACGTTCGGTATTATCACAGACATATAAGTCAATAGATGTAATAGTCTTAGATGACAAAAGTGCAGATTCAACGGTAGATGTGTGCAAGGAATTTCTACCGCACATCACGTTGATAGAAAACAATGTCAATATCGGGCTATATCAAAACAGGATCAAAGGAGTGCAAGCGTCAAAAGGTGAATATATAATGTTTATCGACGCCGATGACTGGATTAGCAAAGATGCTGTCGAAAACTGCGTAAATAAAAGTTTGGCAACCGATGCCGATATTGTTCAAATGAAAATATACCGGCGAGTAACACAATGGAATATACCTTGTAAAACAAGTTGCAAATATGACTCAACGCAGGCATTGAACGCTTGTTTATATG
>CAZBUT010000010.1:0-13692 GCA_964495165.1 uncultured Muribaculaceae bacterium
GAGTAGTTTTATACGATACTCACGGAATCGTTCCCGGGACTGATCATAGCAACCGTCGGGAGATAATAGAAACAAAAAAAGAGGGTTGGGGTTATACTCAGAGCCGCATGTCAACAAGCGACAATCGCCCCTATTTTTATTCGGCGATGAAAGGCGGTGATTACATTGTGAGAGCATCTCGACCTTATGACTTGACATTGTCGGAAGCATTGCAAAATGAGACAGTATATCTATGGACGATACTTATTATCTCGGTAGCATTGTCAATTCTTGCTTTTTTTGCAAGTCGCCAATTTGGTCAAAATGTGGCTCGTTTGCGTGACTTTGCTACGTTGGCAGAGAAAGGTGAATTGGCCCATGTCGATGAATTTAATTTCCCGGGAGATGAGTTGGGCGAAATATCAAAGCATATCATAAACATATATAACAACACGCAACTCATAGCAAAAGAACGTGATACATATTATAAAAATCTCATTGATGAGGAACAGGAGAAAACACGTATAAAGCATCAACTTACAAATAATATCAATCATGAGTTGAAAACCCCTGTTCATGCAATAAAGGGATGCATTGAAACGATTCTTGACAATAAAGACAGCATGAGCAGGGAACAGATTATCTCATTTGTAGAAAAAGGCGGAGAGCAGGTCAATAGATTGTGTGCTTTGCTGAATGATATATCGGTTATTACTCGTATAACTGAAGCTCCACAGCAAATAGAAAAAGAGCAGGTTGATGTTATTTCTATAATAGATGAGATAAAAGACGAAATCAATATGTTGCCACAAGCTCGTCAAATGAGACTCAATCTCGACTTGCCTCGGCAGATGCCAATCAGAGCTAATCGTGACTTACTTGAAGCTATATTCCGAAATTTGGTAAATAATTCTCTCGCATATTCCGGCGGACGCGATATATTTATCTCGTTGGTAGATGAAACTCCTGAACAATATCAATTGTCGTTTGCCGATAATGGTGTGGGCGTAGCACCAAAACATTTCGCACGTTTATTTGAACGGTTTTATCGTGTCGATGAGGGCCGTTCCCGCAAAGCAGGGGGCACAGGTCTTGGCTTATCGATAGTTAAAAATTCAGTTCATTTTCATGGCGGAGTCATTTGCGTAGATACACGTAAAGGGGGCGGTCTTGAATTTAAATTCACCTTATCAAAGAACTAAGAATATTAATCAATAACTATATTATATGGAACCAATTTTTATTGTAATTGTAGTGATTCTTGCTATACTTGCGGTTTTTGACCTTATTGTAGGTGTGGCAAATGATGCGATCAACTTTCTTAATGCTGCTCTCGGCGCAAAGGTCGCTCCTCACAATGTGATTATGTTAGTTGCGGCTGCCGGTATTATTGTTGGTGTGCTTACATCGAGCGGTATGATGGAAGTGGCTCGTAATGGTGTGTTTTATCCCGGACAATTCACGTTTACGGAACTCATGTTTCTCTTTGTGGGAGTAATGCTTTCTGATGTCGTTTTGTTAAATACATTCAATTCTCTCGGACTTCCGACTTCGACCACGGTATCATTGGTTTTTGAACTTTTGGGCTCGGCTGTAGCTGTTGCGTTGTATAAGATTTCTACCGAGTCGGGGCTTTCGATAAATGACCTTGGACAGTTTATTAATTCAGGGAAAGCAATGGTGATTATTTCCGGTATTCTTGTATCGGTGGCAATTGCCTTTACAGTCGGCGGTATCCTCATGTATATTTCGCGTTTGATATTTACATTCCGATATAAAAAGATGTTTAATCGTCTTGGTGCAATGTGGTGTGGTATATCATTAACCGGTATTGTGTATTTTGCACTCTTTAAAGGGCTGAAAAGTTCAGGACTTGTGCCTGCAGAATTAATATCGTTTATTAATGATAATACTTTAACAGCTTTACTTGGTATCTGGGTGTTTAGCTCTTTATTATTGGGACTGATGCAGTATTTAAAAGTCAATATAATGAAGTTTACTATCCTTGCCGGAACATTTGCATTGGCATTGGCGTTTGCCGGTAATGACCTTGTAAATTTTATCGGCGTTCCATTTGCGGGCTTTGATTCATTTAAACTTGCAATGGATAGCGGAGACTTGCACATGAAAATGGATGCTCTGGCCGGTCCTGCGCATGTTAATATTTGGATGTTGCTTGGCGCCGGGGTGGTAATGGTGTTGACGTTGTTCTTCTCGCGTGATGCCATGAAGGTCGCTCAAACTCAGTTGGATTTGTCCTCGCAACAGGAAAGCGAAGAGCGTTTCAGCTCATCGGTTTTCTCTCGAAATATTGTAAGATTGGCAGTGAAATTCAATGCCGCATATAATAAGATGATGCCTGTCGCAGCTCAGGAGTGGGTTAATCGCCGTTTTACTCCGCTCAGCGCCGAAGAGCGAGGCGATGCGTCTTATGACCTTATACGTGCTGCGGTGAATTTGACAGCCGCGTCTATTCTCATATGTCTTGGTACATCATTAAAGCTCCCATTGTCAACAACCTATGTCGTGTTTATGGTCGCTATGGGTTCATCTTTGGCCGACCGGGCTTGGGGTAGAGACAGTGCCGTTTATCGTATTACCGGAGTCCTCGTTGTCGTTTCAGGTTGGTTTATGACTGCGTTGGCAGGTTTTGTTATTTCATTCTTGGTGGTTATATTCCTTGTGTGGGGTGGCTGGATTGCTTTGACAATCGTGTCTCTGCTTTGTGGATATGCTTTGCTTCATCAATTTATTTTCAAGGGTAAAGCCAAGAAAGAGGATACAATGGCAATTAAGGAAGATGCAAATGATGCCGATGTGCTTTATTCTTGTACTGAGACAGTGTGTACAACCATGCAACAGATCTCGGATATTTACAATCACATGCTTGTCGCTTTGTTTACAGAAAACCGCAAGGCATTGAAAGATGCAGTGCAACAATCTGATACGCTTTATAGAGAAGCCAATACGCGCAAGTATGAGATAATGATGACAATAAGAAAACTTCAAGATCAGAAAATCGAAACGGCTCATTTCTATGTGCAGGTGGTCGATTATATCACAGAGGTTACAAAAGCATTGCTACATTGTACACGTCCTGCCTATGAATATATCGACAATAACCATAGAGGATTTTCAGAGGAACAGATTGTTGATTTGAAACTTGTAAATGATGAGGTTGAAAATATATTCAATAGTGTAAATCAGATGCTTGCCAATAATGATTTCTCTCGTATTGATGATATAATGACGATGCGTGATGCCTTGTTTGAAATAATTGCAGAGCGTATAAAGAACCAGATACGCCGCATAAAAGGCGGAGAAGCATCAACACGCAGAAGCGCATTGTATTTCAATATCCTTAACGAGACTAAGACAATGATTCTCCAATCGCGTAATTTGTTGAAATCACAAGCTCACTTTCTTGCAAATATTGATTAATCAGTGTGCCGCAAAGGCATAAGAATACACTCGAATGAGGATTGCCGGATTTTTTTTCGGCAATCCTTTTTTTATGCGCGCATATTTGCGTAATTTTGTAGTCTATTAGCAACTATGGAAAGAAACGTAGAAATCTTTGGTCTGACCTTCCATTATACAGTGCAAGGACAAGGCGCTCCGGTTATTCTTATGCATGGCTGGGGGTGTAATCATTCGACGCTTGCAACGATTGAAAAAGTCGCCTCAGAAAACCATACCGTTTATAATGTGGATTTTCCGGGATTTGGAAATTCGCAGGAACCGACAGAGGAGTGGGGCGTTGAGGAATACACTCGTGTAATCGAACTGCTTGTAGAAATCGAACATATTGAAAATCCTATATTGCTCGGACATTCGTTTGGTGGGCGGGTAGGTATTCTGTATTCGTCGCGCAATGTGGTAAAAAAACTTATTCTTGTTGATGCTGCAGGAGTTAAACCTCGGCGTTCATTAAAATATTATTTTAAAGTTTATTCTTACAAGGCAGGAAAACGGTTGATGCCGTTGATTTACGGGAAAAAACGGGCTACCGAACGTATTGAGCAGATGCGCGCACGACGAGGATCAAGCGATTACAACAATGCTACTCCTATGATGCGTGCAATTTTGAGTAGGGTTGTAAACGAAGATTTGAAACATTGTATGCCTTTGATAAAAGCACCGACGTTGCTTGTTTGGGGAGAGAACGATACAGCAACACCCCTTGGAGATGCAAAAGTAATGGAACGTCTCATTCCCGATGCCGGTTTAGTGACATTTGCCGGTTGCGGTCATTATAGTTTTTTGGATAACCCACACCAGTTTGCTGCGGTATTGCGCAGTTTTCTGAAAGATTAATTCAGACAGAATGAAAATCATATTTTTTATCATACCGATTTTAGCTCTTGTAAATCTTATTTGGGAGTATAAGAGAGTGTTGATGATGTTGCAACAAAACTCATATCGTAATGAACGTTATATGCGGTGGTTGCGAGTGAGTGGCGATACTACGACAATAATGCGTATGTTTGGATTGATTGTATTGTTTGTATCGTTGGTGTCGGTTATTCCTGCCAAAGTGGCAATGTATCTTATCCTTTTGCTATCGGCCGTGAGTTTTGGCAAACTGTTTACCGCCAAATATAAAAAGCCGCTCGTTATGACAAAGCGGGCATGGCGCATTCTGACAGTAATGTTCTTCATTTCTGCTATTGCGATGTCGGTTGCCGGCTATGCAGCTCTTGATATGTCGTTAATAGAAATTCTCTATGTAGAGTCGGTAACGATAACAGCATTATTTGCGGGATCTCACATTGTGATACTTACGGCCAATACCTTGCTCGCTCCGATTGAAAAGTCTATCAACAAGAAGTATTATAATGATGCCGCGCGCATATTGAGCCAAATGCCCGACATGAAAATTATCGGTATAACAGGCAGCTATGGCAAAACAAGCACAAAGCATTATCTTCACCGCCTTTTGAGCGAAAAATATGACGTGGTAATGACACCCGGAAGCTATAATACTACTCTTGGGGTTGTTCGCACAGTGAGGGAACATCTGAAACCATATAATGAGGTGTTTATTGTTGAAATGGGCGCAAAGCAGCAAGGAGACATAAAGGAAATTTGTGATCTTGTACATCCTCAAATGGGAATTGTGACTGCTGTAGGAGAGCAACACCTTGAATCGTTTAAAACGATTCAAAATGTACAGAAAACAAAGTTTGAATTGATCGATTCTCTTCCGGAGAACGGTTTGGCTGTCGTAAACGATGATTTCCCTTATGTAGCCAATAGAGCTGTTGATAATGTAAAGTGTGTCAGATATGCAGTGAATAACACCGGTAATGCGTCTTTCACCGTAAAAGATATTAATTATGACCCGACCGGCACAACGTTTACAGTCGTTGGTTACGGGCATGATATAAAGTTGCATACCCGTTTGGTTGGCGAGTGTAATATTTCAAATCTTGTTGCTGCTGTAATTGTTGCATTGCGACTTGATGTGCCTGAAGACAAAATTAAATATGCTGTCGAGAAAATAGAGCAGGTGGAACATCGTCTTAATCTAAAACGCACCCCATCGGGTATAACGATTATCGATGATGCATTTAACTCTAATCCTACGGGTTCTCATATGGCTATGGATGTGCTTGCTCGATTTGATAGCGGAACACGCATTGTGATAACTCCCGGAATGATAGAACTTGGCGACAAACAATATGAACACAATTATTCACTTGGACGCAAAATAGCTCAATGTACCGATGTGGCTATTATTGTGGGTGAGTATAACCGTCAGGCTCTGGTGTCCGGGGCTTTGGAGGGCGGTATGAAGACCGAGAACGTAAAGCAGGTGTCATCATTTAAAGAGGCTCAACAACTGTTATCGACGATAGTAAAGACCGGAGACACGGTCTTGTATGAGAATGATTTGCCTGATACATTTAAATGAACAATTTTTTACAACATAAAATATAACAATGAAAACAAACATAGGAGTTTTTTTCGGAGGGCGCTCCACCGAACATGAAATATCAGTAATATCTGCATCACAAGCAATGCACGCTATTAATCGTGACAAATATGACGTTACCCCGATATACATTTCAAAACAAGGTCGTTGGTACACCGGCGATGCATTATTAGATGTCGCCAATTATAAAGACATGTCGGCATTGATTGCAAAATGTCAAGAGGTGTATATGCGTCCGATATTTGATGATTATAATCTTTATAAAGCAAAGAAGCCATTATTTGGCTCTGATATTGTGACTCGTCTTGATGTTGTTATTCCAGTGCTTCATGGCTCAAACGGAGAGGACGGCATTTTTGAGGGAGTGCTTGAATCTATCGGAATACCATTTGCCGGCTGTAACACTCTGTCTTCGGCCAATGGCATGGATAAAATCACGATGAAAATGATATTACAAGCATGTGATGTTCCCGTGGTTGATTATATATGGTTTACCGATAAGCAATGGTTCTCACAACGAGAAGAACTTGTTGACCGCATAGAAAAAAATTTGGGGTATCCTGTTATCGTTAAGCCTGCAAATTTGGGATCGAGTGTTGGCATAGGACGAGCAATAGATCGAAGCGCACTTATTGAGAAAGTAAACGAAGCCGAAAAATATTCGACACGTATTATTGTTGAGCACATGGTAGAGGATTTGCAAGAAATCAACTGCTCGGTACTTGGCGATTGCGATGAATATACCCCGAGTGTGTGTGAAGAGCCGATCAAAAGCGGTGAAATATTGTCTTATGAAGACAAATACATGGGAGGGACAAAAGGTGCAAAAGGTATGCAGGCATCACAAAAGCGTATCCCGGCCGAACTTCCAGCCGAAGAGACGAGTCGCATACAGTTCCTTGCATGTGAAACATTCAGAGTATTGTCTTGTCATGGGGTGAGTCGTGTCGATGTAATAATCGACCGCAAAACACGTGAGATTTATGTTAATGAAATCAACACTATACCCGGCTCATTGTCGTTTTATTTGTGGGAAGCGACAGGGTTGTCATTTGATAAACTTATGGATCGCCTTGTGCAACTTGCCCTCAAACGCAAACGTGAAAGTTCAATGAAAACAGTGTCATACGATCAAAATATTTTCAGCCTTGGAGGCGGTGTAAAAGGTGGCATCAAAGGCAAACTCAAATAGATAATCGATATACGATCTATTGATGATATGCATGTAAACATATATTTGTTAGATGATGAAATCAAGCATAATGCGGTCGCTAATGAGCATGGCTTTTTCTTTAATAGATAAGTAATTATTGTTAAGAGCCATTTTGCCTGAATCAAGATATTGATCGGCTGTCGATATAAGACGGTCGGTCATTTGTTTCCCATATTTGACTGTATAATTGGTAATATTTATGCCTTTAGATGTGCGTAATGCTGTGATTATATAGTCGTTATGCCGATTTTCGTCGGTCTCATCGTCTATGGTGTAAAACGGTTGGTGTATTGACATGGATTTAATGTATTGGGCAATGCTGTTACCATTAAAACGTCTTAAGCGTTTATCAAAACTATGAGCGGCTACGCCAATACCCAGATAAGGTCGGTCTCTCCAATAATTGCTGTTGTGTATGGCGTTGTGTCCCGGTAAAGAGAAGTTTGATATTTCATAATGCTCATAACCATTTTTTGCCGCCTTATGGCATAATATATCATACATGTTTTGAGCGTCATCTTCGGTCGCTTCAGTAATTTTTCCGGAGATGAGTCGAGCATATAGCCGTGTCCCTTTTTCGTATGAAAGTAAATAAGCCGAGAAGTGTGGAAGTTCCATCTCCAACAATTGTGATAATGAATTGTTCCAACTTTCTATAGTTTGTCCCGGCAACCCATATATCAAGTCTCCGCTTATTTCCGAGATTCCTGACGATCGCAAAGTGTCTATTGCTTGACAGGCATCAGCTGCAGAGTGTCGACGTCCTACTGCACGCAGTTCATCGTCTATAAATGATTGTATTCCCATACTCACGCGTGTAATGCCGAGACTGCGTAGTTTATTGCACCATGTTTTGTTGATGTCTTCGGGATTGGCCTCGATTGTAAATTCTGCGAGGCTTGATATGTCTATAACAGAATATATTTTGCTGACAAGCTGTTCTAAAAGCTTTGCCGGCAATATTGAGGGGGTGCCACCTCCAATATAAACAGTATCAAAAGCCTCTTCGGTTTCATTACAGCGCATATCCAATTCAATCCCTAATGCATCAATGTAGTCAGGCATGGTTGCGCGCGACGGAGTAGAGAGAAAGTCGCAATAATAACACTTGGAGTGGCAATAGGGTATGTGGATGTAAAGTCCCGCCATTGATTGTCAAAATTGTTTTTCTTTGTCTTTTCCGCAAAGGTTTTTGAAGTTGCAGAAACGGCAATTTTTATCATTCTTAGTTTGTGAAAAAGGAATTTCAGGATTGAAAATCTCCTCAAGAGTTTTGTTGAAGTACCCGATAAACTCATCTTTGAGTTGATGATAATCGTAAACTTTCACTTTGTTGACTTCGATTGGCGATAGCCCCAAAGTTGTTAATGCCCTCATTTTATATATTATAGGCTGTATGGGTTCATCGTTTTTCTCATGTATTGAATACAATAAACAATATATGAATAATTGCAATATAGCGCCGTTATGCTCGGCATACGAGTTGTCGAATATTTTTTCAAACGTCGATTTGATTTCGTCGCCACCTGTTTTATAGTCAACAATACGTAAGGTTGGGCATCCATTAACAGTCGCTCTGTCGATACGGTCGGGGTATTGGCGGAAATTCACCGTCAAATTGTCAGAGACTTTGTATTCGATATTCATTTCTTCTTCTGCCGAAATGAAATGAATAGGGGCAATTTCTTTCTCTACTCTGAACATATTTTTTACCATAAACAACATAATGTCGGCAAGCACCTCTGATTCGCCGATTACCGGAGTCTCATTTTCATTGCCGAGTTTGTTGAAATGTTTGTTTATCATTTTGGTAATTTCAAGTCGCAACAAAGTGTCGCTTCTTTCAGCCAATTCATCAAGCGTTTGTGCCGTTATTGCTCTTGTGCCGATGCGCTTGTAAATTCGTTCGACAACTTCATGTACGATGTCGCCATAAGTAATATCGTCCATGTAATCTTTGATTTCTTCCTCTACCGAAAGCCCTTCGATGCGTTCAAGATAGAACCTTAACGGGCAATGTACATATAATTTTATAGCGCTTGCCGACAGATATTTTTTTGACCCATGTGTTCTATACATGTTAAGGCGATTCATTATATCTTGTGATTTCGGCATATTAATGAGTCGCCGAGCGTGTCCTAAAATATCGTATTCAGCGAGACGGAACTTGATGTCCTCGTTAGAAAATAGCAAGCGAAGCTGATATAGAAAGCGTGACATATCGCCGTGGCGTATTCCGGTAGTACGACCATCATATAGCAAATATACATTTTTTGCTCTTGAAATAAGTCGATAGAAATAATAGGCATACATGCTTTCTTGGTGCTCAATTGTTGACATGCCATATCCGCGACGCAATGCATCGGGAATAAATGTGCGGGTATAGTGCTTGCGTGGAAATATGCGCTCATTCATTGAGAGCATAATAATATTGTCAAAGTCAAGTGCGCGAGTTTCAAGTACCCCCATTATTTGTAACCCTTTAAGCGGTTCGCCTTCAAAATTAACGCGTTCAGTGCTTATAGAGCGTTCGATAAGATGAAAGAAGGTGTGTTCTGTCATCTCGATGTCGTATTTGCTCATGAGTGAATGTAATAGCATCAATGCCTGTTTGTATCGGGCAATGAATGCCATATCAAGCGAACTCTTTTTTAATATCCCTAATTGCTCTTGTATAAACTCGGTTAGACGTATTGTGTAGCCAAATACTTCATTGGCATTTTTGAGATCTTTTACCGGGGTAAACAAAAACTCCAACTTGGGATACTCTTCTATTAATGTTTTTGACGGAATGTTGAAAATGCGTTTGTCAAGTATGTACCGTTGCAGTTTATCGCAATCTTCAGCGGCAAAAGCTTTGATAAGAGGTTGAGAAAGCACATCTTGTACATCTTCATAAAAATATACCAATTGATCTCGGACTATTCTTGCGCGGAGATGCATGGAGACAATTGCTCGCATAAGAGTAGCCACCGGCGTGAAACGCATGGGAAATCCCATTGTTATATTGACCGATGTTAATTGTTTAGGGAAAGAGTGGATAAGCGGAATAAAAAGGTTTTCATCGGGCAATACAACAGCAGTGTTTATGGCATCGTCGGGCTGCGTGATTTTATGGGTATCGATCATTTGATTGAGTAATACCCCTGTCATTTTCACTTGTCCGGCATTTGACGGCATTCCAATTACGTTGATTGAGGGCAAATTGGTTATCGGATCTTCTCCAATGTCATGCCGTGAGGGAAATTTCTTTATGTATTTTGATATAAAACGAGACGCTTTGTTTCCTTTGCGTAAAAATGCCGGAGAATTATAATCCCAATAAAAATCGGCAGAATTTAGTTCTTTCAATCGTTCAAAGATTTTAATCTCAGCCGTTGAAAGTGTGTTAAACCCAATAAATATATATCTGTCATAAGGAATGTCATTTTTGTTGACTTTGGACAGCCATTGTGCGGCTTGACTGTATGAACGTCCGGAGTATGTCAGTCCTCGGTTTTGCATCTCGTCGTTGAAACGGGTATATAGCTCTAACAGCACTTCCCATAATTTCAAAAAACGGTCGCGAGGTTTACCCTCATCGGCACCATAATCAATATGACGCCAAAAATGCTCTACAAAATCAGTTGAGCGGTTTTCTCCAAAATATTTATTAAGGACTTCAAGTTGCTCCTGAGTCAGATAATTACTGCTAATTTCTTTGAGACGGCTTACATTTACAAACAATTGTTTAGGATCAACCATATATCGGTCAACATCGGAAAAATCGTTTAGAATCATGTCGCCCCAAAATTGAAATTGGTCAAATTCTGTAACGTCTACATTCAATGATTTATAGATGTTGTAGAGTATAAACAATTGCTCATATTTAGAAGCTTCCACTCCCTCGGAAAAATCGTTGACCAAATCACTGATTGTCGTGATTTCAGGCATTATGAATGATGAGGGAGCATGTGTTGTAATGTATTTTCCAAAAAACACGCCGCTTCTCTTGTTGGGAAATACAAAGCAATAATTAGGCAATTGGTCATATTCCTGCTCAAGATACACTCGTGCGACTCTGCTAAGAAAAGCTTCCATGTAGAGGAAATCGGTTTAGGATTTGAGCAATAATATTACTTTTACAGCCATATCAAACAGCACGATTTTGGCATTTGCATTCATCGAAATATCAGTCAAAGCATTGTTAAGCACTTCAATTAATTTCTCGACATTACGTTCTGTTATAAAACGGGCAAAATTTCGGCTGAAGTCATCTTCGTTTTTATTAAGATAATTAAGATCTTGAACTTTTAGATTATAGATAAAATTTTCACGTATCAGCCGTTGGCAATAGCCTAAAAAACGCATTTCTTGTTCTCTTCCCATGGCGGCTACGTCAACACTCCAAGTCCGCAAATCTTTTACTTTACGTTGGTATGCAAGTCTCATCAACTGAATAAATAAGTCGAGGAACAACTTGCTTTCATCTGATAAAGATACTGCTTTTTCAGCTTCGATCATGCTTCCGTCGGCAATATGAGCCAGAGCCAATGCATCTTGCTTATCTATGGCATATGTGGCGGTCAAGTAGTCGGCTATAACTTGATCGGGTAATCGTTTTAGTTCAATGCGTTGGGTACGTGAATATATAGTGGGTAATATCAGCGACGGGTTATTGCTCACCATTAAGAAAAGGGTATCTCCGTGAGGTTCTTCGATAAGTTTAAGGAGTTTGTTGGCACATTCGTCATTCATGCGTTCAGGAAGCCACAAAATAACAATTTTATATTGTGACTTGTGAGACGTAAAACTGAGTTTGCGAATGAGTTCTGCACTTTCGTCAACATATATAGCCGGTTGTGCATTGGTGTTGCCCAAAGCTGCCGGCCACTTTTCAAAGTTCATATATTGATTTTGCTCCACAAATTCTTTCCACTCATCATAATAATCATCGGAGAATGATTTTTTGGGAGAAGTTTTCTTTACCACCGGAAAAACATAATGGGTGTCTATGTGGTTAAAGGAGGCATGTTGAATACACGCCGGACATTTTCCACAACTGTCACCGTCAATAGGTTTTTCACAATGAATATATTGAGCAAGAGCTCTTGCCAATGCAAATTTGCCAATGCCAGAAGGTCCCTCAAACAGGATAGCATGAGGAATGCGTCCTGTCGTTACAAAATTGCGTAATCGCTGCTTGGCTGATTCATGAGCCGGAATGTCGCAAAATCTCATATCATCAGTATATTTGAGTTGCTACTTGGCGTACGCTTTGGGTCGCATTATGAGAATAGAAATGAATGCTTGGCACTCCTTTTGAAATAAGGTCTTTGGCTTGTTGTACGCACCATTCCACACCTACAATCTTGGCATCAGCATCATTTTTGCATTTCACGATTGCGTTGACCAAATCAGCAGGCAGATCAACATGAAACACATTTGGCAATACTGTTAATTGTCCAATCGAGGTCATCGGTTTTATTCCGGGTATGATGGGTACATTTATTCCGACTTGGCGACAACGCTTTACAAATTCAAAGTATTTTTCATTATCAAAAAACATTTGAGTGACAATATATTCTGCTCCATTGTCAACTTTGTTTTTGAGCCAATGAAGATCGGTGTCGAGATTAGGGGCCTCAGCATGTTTTTCGGGATATCCGGCTACACCATAGCTAAACGGTTCATTGGTCACAATGTCCATCTTTGTCCCGTCAAGGAAATATCCACGATTGAAATCATTGACTTGCAATTGCAATTCCGATGCATGGGCATGACCATTGTCATTAGGCATAAAACGACTGTCATGTTTAGCTTTGTCGCCTCTCAGAAGAAGCAGATTAGTGATACCTAAAAAGTTTAGATCAATAAGAGCGTATTCGGTCTCAAGTTTGGAATAACCGCTGCAAATAATGTGAGGAACAGCCGGAATATTATATCGTTGCTGTATGGCAGCGGCAACAGCAACTGTACCGGGGCGGGAGCGCTCCGAAACCTTTTGGAATAAGCCGTCGGGGGTGCTTTTGTACACCATTTCACTCCGATGAGTAGTGATGTTGATATATAACGGGTTAAATTCTTTAAGCGAGTCTATGTTGTTGAATAATTGAGAGATTCCTTTGCCTTTAAGAGGGGGAAGCACCTCAAAAGAAAACCCGGTATCACTATGCGCTTCGATTATTTGAGGAATTGTCATTACTTTGTCTGTTATATTACTGCAAAGGTATAACAATTTCTGCAAATGTCTGCGACCACCCTGAAATTTTATATAATACCAATCTTTATTAGTGCAAGACGAGTCTACTTTTTTAAACGTAATACTTCATTGCCCTTTTTATCAAGCATTGATACTTCTGATCCGTCTTCAGAAAGTTTTGCAGCTTCAACTTCTTCTAATGCTACTAAAAATGCAGTTTCAAGACTTTGGGAAGGACAGACCATGCGAGTTGTAATCAATTGATGAAACTGAATAGAGTTTTCTTTGTCAGGGTCAATGAGTAATTGCCCATTTACAACATTACACCCTGTATTTCCATGTAATTTAAGTTCCGGAATATCTATTACGATTTTTAGTTTG